>NZ_JBEMBC010000005.1:0-79439 GCF_040274425.1 Carnobacterium sp. | reverse complement strand
ACTCAATATCTCTGAATCAGGCATTTGTTCTTGAGCGAGTGTTTCTTGTAATGAACCTGTTTGGACGCCAACTTTCAGACCTGTTAAATCATCCGTATTTGTATAAATTTCTTTGTCTGTTTCTCTTACAACGATATTTTGACCACCTGTATAGTAAACATCGGAAAAATCAACACTTTGTCTACGTTCTTCAGTAGGGCTCATACCAGAAATGACCATATCAACTTTTTCTGATTCTAAAGCTGGCAGAAGACTGTCAAAACCGATATCTTCAATTTTTAATTCTACTCCTAAATCTTCAGCGATTTTTTGAGCAATAGAAATATCCATCCCTACAATCGTGTCTTTTCCATCAACTGTACTATGAAATTCGTAAGGTGGAAAATCAGCACTCGTTCCTATGACTAAGGTTCCTTTTTCTTGAATATCTTCTAAGGCGGTATCTGCTGCTGATACTGTTCCCCCAGGTACAAATAGACCAAATACAGTTAATAAACTAAGTACAATTAAATAAAATGAGTTCTTTTTCATATCTCTTCCTCTTTCCTAATGATCTCTTCTTTTTTACTTATAAATCATCATAACAGATTAAGAATATTTATACAATATTTTTTGAGAATATTTACTTTTTTAGTCTTTTAACCTAATTATATACATTTAAAAATGTATATATGAATTTTTGAAATGATTTTTTCTAAGAAAGAGTTGTTTTATTTTCATTTTGGGTCTACTATAGGGTTACATAAAAAGGAGGTTCATTTATGGGACAAATTCATAAAAATGAAACAAGTTTAGATGATCTATTCAGTAAATTTGCAATTGATCCTGAAGACGAGCTTGTTTTTCCAGCACCTGAAAAGGAACAATTGATGGATGATAAAAAGAAAAAAGGTTTACTAGATAAAAAAAATAGAAACGCTGAATAGCACATGTGCTTTCAGCATTTCTATTTTTTTATTCAATACGATTGCGACTTCGCTCTGTAGAAAATCCATCTGGATAGCGACGTTTCAATTTTTCGATATTTTGTACTGCTGCTTCTTCAAAAGGAATATCAGCCCACTCCGCAATTTGAGATAAGTACCATAAAACGTCTCCCAGTTCTTTGGTTAGCTCTTTTTTATCTAAATCATGACCATGAAAAGTATACTTTTTAACTAAATCGACCAATTCACCAGCTTCACTGGCTACGCCTAAAGCACAATTGGTTAAAACTTGTTCATTTCCATATAAAGTACGATTGGCTAATTTTTGATATTCATTAAATTCCATCTTGAAATAACTCCTTTAGTCATTCTATTTTACGTTTTTCAATGCTTTAAAACTCGCTTCCATAGCATCTAAAGTTCGTTCGATATCTTCTAGAGTATGTGTAGTGGATAAAAAGATTCCTTCAAATTGAGAAGGAGGCAACAATACACCATGATTGATCATTTCTTTGTAATAATCAGCAAAAAATAGTGTGTCACTTGCCTTACTTTGCGCATAGTTGTTCACTGGTCCTTCATTGAAGAATAACCCAATCATACTCCCCGCACGATTGATCGTAATCGGAACATCATATAAGGCACTTAATGAAAGAATTCCTTTTTCAAGTGCATCCCCTAAAGTCTCAAAGTAAATATAATCCTTTTCTGTTAGTTGAGACAGTGTAGCTATCCCAGCAGACATTGCGATTGGATTTCCAGATAAGGTACCTGCTTGGTAGACGTTACCTGCTGGAGCGATATGTTCCATGATGTCTTTTCTTCCACCATAAGCTCCTACTGGAACACCACCTCCAATTACTTTCCCTAAACAAGTTAAATCTGGCAATACATTATAGTATCCTTGAGCACTGTGATAACCGACTCTAAATCCAGTCATCACTTCATCAAAAATCAGTAATGCACCATCTTCTTTTGTTACAGAACGCAATCCTTCTAAAAAGCCTTTTAGTGGAGGAATAACGCCCATATTCCCTGCTACAGGCTCAACGATCACCGCTGCAATCTCACCAGGATAAGTTTGAAACAACGCTTTAACCGCTTCTAAATCGTTATAAGGAGCAACTAAAGTATTTGATGTCGTACTTTTTGGAACTCCGGGTGAATCTGGCAAGCCTAGCGTCGCAACTCCAGAACCTACTTTTACTAATAAAGCATCATCATGACCATGGTAGCTACCTTCTAATTTAATTATTTTATCCCTACTCGTAAAACCTCTTGCTAAACGTAACGCACTCATTGTCGCTTCAGTTCCTGAATTTACGAAACGAACCATTTCCACAGAAGGTACGCGTTGGATGACCAATTCTGCCAATTGATTTTCTAAAAGAGTTGGCATTCCAAAACTAGTTCCAAAACTTGCTGTATGTTGGATTTCACTTATTACGTGTTCATTTGCATGACCTAGAATCAGTGGGCCCCATCCTAAAACGTAATCAATGTAGTCATTGCCGTCTATATCATGGATATGACTGCCCTTCCCTTTTTGAATAAATACAGGAGGAACATCAACCGATTTGAATGCTCTTACTGGGCTATTAACTCCTCCGGGCATTAAATGAACAGCTTTTTCAAAAGACTCCTCAGATCGTTTCGTTATTCTCAATACTGCTCTCCTCACTTTCTGCTGTAAGAACTTCAGTTGTTTCTTCTATTTTTTCAGATTCAACCGAAAAACCTAACGCTTTAGCAAAAAAATTCAATTCCTTCTTTGAATCTCTTGAAGATTTTTTTCGCGCTAAATCTTTTAATGATTCAATTGGTTTTCGTTTCATTTGGTTAATAATACTTTGAACGTGCTTATCGATTAAAAGCATTTGATGATCTGTTAAGTCAGGTAATTTTCGCTCTAAGCTGGAGAGCGTCTTTTCTTTTAACTCTGTCGCCTGATCATGAAGTTCGTGTAAATAAGGAACAGCTTGTCTTTCTTGGTACCAGTGATCAAAAACCGTTACTTCTTCATTTAAATCAGCTGTAATTTTTTTTACGATTTTATCTTTATCTAAATTGACTTCATCTAAACGGAAACTAATCTGATCCATATCAAGAACTTGAATACCTTCAATATATTGAAGACTAGGTTCAATATTTCGTGGAACAGCTAAATCTATAAAGAGCTGCTTTTTCTTAGTAACACGAATCGCAGCCATTTCTTCAATTGTCTTTTCTGTTACTAGATAATGTTGCGCTTTGGTGGCAACGACAACCCCATCAGCAACAGCTAGTGACATAGGAAGATGGTTAAAGTCTGCAGTAAAGAAACAACGGTTTAACATACCTGTATGACGTTTCATTTTAGCCCATACATTCATTTCATTGGCCAAATCATTCACTTTTTTTTCGTTACGACCAGTGAGTGTTATATGAGTAGCACCTTTATGAACTAAAGTTTTTGCCGCTAAGCGAATCATTTTTCCTGATCCAATTAAAAGAAAACGTTTATCATTTATGTTTTCCCACTCTTCTTTAAAGAGTTTAACTGCAGCCGATCCTGGATTATAGGATAAATGATCTAATTGTGTTTTAGTATGCATTTTTTTTGAAAAAGAAATAGCTTTGTGAAATAAAGAATTTAAAATCGGACCAGAGGTTTTCTGTTCAATAGCTATTGCAAGAGCCTGTTTTACTTGACTAAGTATTTGAGTCTCTCCAATGATCAATGAATCAAGTCCCGTAGCTACATTAAAAAGATGATTTGCAGCATCTAGATTTGATTTTCCATAACTTGTTGAAATGACTTCAGATATTTCATATCCTGTATGATTTGAAAGATAACGAAGCATATCCCCATGCATAAATTCAATTTGATCAATGTAAAGATAATATTCTGTTCGATTGCACGTTGAAAGAATGACAGCCTCTTTAACTCCTGAAAAAGAGAGTACTTCAGCGAGTTGCTCTGGTATTTTATTTTCTTCAATTGTGTAATGTTCTCTGATTTCTATCGGTGTTGTTTTATGACTAACCCCATATAATAAGATTTTCAATAGTACCATCCTCTTATTTTTCATCGTTCTAACTGATAATAAATAGAAAAGATAGAATTAAACTACCTTTCTACCCTTTCCATGGTTCACTTATCAGTTATTTTTAATTTGTATTCGTTTAAAAGTTAACTTTTAAGGTAACTTTCAATTAAACTCCAAGCTTTGTCTTTTCCTTCTCCCGTTTCAGATGAAAAAAGAACAAATTCGTCTTCTTCGCTTAAGTTCAATTTATCTTTAACAATTTTAATGTGTTTGTTCCATTTACTTCTTGGAATCTTATCAGCTTTTGTAGCAATTACAATCACAGGAATAGAATGATATTTTAAAAACTCATACATTTGCACATCATCTTCTGTTGGCGGGTGTCTTAAATCTACTACAGAAAGCGCGGCTTTCAATGTATCTCTTTGAGTAAAATAAGTTTCTAGCATTTGTCCCCATTTGGCACGTTCTGTTTTAGATACTTTAGCATACCCATATCCCGGAACGTCAACAAAATAGAAAGCATCTTCTATTATGTAGTAATTCAGTGTTTGCGTTTTTCCAGGTTTTCCTGAAGTTCTAGCCAGACCTTTTCGGTTGATCATCGTATTGATAAAAGATGATTTCCCCACATTTGAACGACCAGCTAAAGCAATCTCAGGTAGTCCAGTATTTGGATATTGAGCAGGCGAAACCGCACTTATGACAATATCAGCTTTATTTACTTTCATAATTTAATCTCCATCTCTAATTATAAATTCTTTTACCATTCTAACATATTAAAGCAATCAATGACATTCCAAATTTGAAACCTTCTCGACTTTATCTATAGAGTCTAATAGTATTCTTAAAAAGAAGCACAAGTTCAAAAAAATAAACGAAGCTAGGACAGATGCCTAACTTCGTTTATAAGTTTTAACTGATTCAAACTAACTATTTAATTAAAATCAGCTTATTTTTGTACCTTCGATATCAAAGAAATCAGGATTTCCTGAACCACTTACTGTATCTTTTGTGATCACACATTTAACAATTTCTGGACGACTTGGTAAGTCAAACATAATTTCTAACATGATTGATTCAATGATAGAACGTAAACCACGTGCACCAGTATTGCGCTCAATAGCTTTTTTAGCGATTTCTGTTAAAGAATCATCTTCAAATTCCAACTCAACTTCATCCAGCGCTAACAATTTCTTGTATTGTTTTACAAGAGCATTTTTTGGTTTTGTTAAAATATGAACCAAATCATCTTCAGTCAATTTTTCTAACGCAGCCATTACTGGCAAGCGTCCGATAAATTCTGGAATCAAACCAAACTTCAATAGATCTTCTGGGATAATTTGTTGCATAACGCTTTGGCTTTCATCTAATTTCTTTTTAGCAGATCCAAAACCAATCACTTTTTCTCCCATACGATTTTTTACAATCGTTTCGATTCCATCAAAAGCTCCACCTACAATAAACAAGATGTTACTTGTGTCTAATTGAATAAACTCTTGATGAGGGTGTTTTCTTCCACCTTGTGGAGGAACGTTAGCTACAGTTCCTTCTAGGATTTTAAGCAAGGCTTGTTGTACACCTTCTCCACTTACATCACGTGTTATTGATACATTTTCGCCTTTACGCGCAATTTTATCAATTTCGTCGATATAAATAATTCCTTTTTGAGCTCGTTCTACATCATAATCAGCTGCTTGCATTAGTTTTAGAAGAATATTTTCAACATCTTCTCCAACATAGCCTGCTTCTGTTAAACTTGTAGCATCCGCTATTGCAAATGGAACATTTAAAATACGAGCCAAACTTTGAGCAAGGAAAGTTTTCCCAGAACCAGTTGGTCCAATCAAACAAATGTTACTTTTTTGCAATTCGATGCCGTCTTTTTCTTCGCCACCCATTTGATTTACACGTTTATAATGATTGTATACTGCTACTGATAGCGATTTTTTCGCTTGTTCTTGCCCAATAACATAATCATTTAATATTCCTCTGATTTCATGAGGTTTAGGCACTTCTAAAAATTCACCATAGCCTGCATCATTGAACTCTTCGTCAATAATCTCTTTACACAAATCAATGCACTCGTTACAAATATATACACCTGGACCAGCAACAATTTTTTTTACTTGGTCTTGTGATTTGCCACAAAATGAGCAACTCACAGGTCCTTTTGCTTCTTCATCATTAAACATTCGTGTCCACCTCTATTCTCATTCATACCACTTATAATAGTAGCAGATTTGTCACTCATATTACAATGAGAATCGTTCAAATCTTAAATAGCATAGCATAATATTTCTTTTAATGCTAGAATTTAAACTGTTTCTCTTTCATACAAAAAGAAGGAGCTTCAAAAGATGTTCCTTTTTGAAGTCCTTCCTTTTTGTCAGTACTATTTACAATTAGAGGAACAGTGATTATTTTTCTTCAGCTGTTTCCGTAATTAGATCAATAGCTTTTTTCATTGCAATATCGTGTTTTAACATTTCTGGAGTCAATGCAGCACGGACAGCTTTTTCATCCATACCGTATTGTTCGCCCAAGTTTTTGATTTCTTCATTTACTTCTTCTTCAGTAGTTTCAAAAGCTTCTGCTTCAACAATTGCTTCAAGAACTAAGTTCGTACGAGTTCTTAAATCAGCGTCAGCTTCCATTTGTTTGTGTAGATCTTGTTCTGTAGTACCAGTAATTTGGTAGTACATTTCAGGTGAAACACCTTGGCGTTGCATATCGTTTAAGAAGACATCCATTTGACGGTGAACTTCGTCATGAACCATTGCCCATGGAAGATCTTCGATTTTAGCATTGTCTACTGCTTGGCGAATAGCTGATTCTTCAACGGCTTCATCAGCGCCTGCATTTTTAGCTTCTGTTAATTGTGTTTTGATTTTTTCTTTTAATTCTGCTAATGTTTCAACTTCTTCATCAACATCTTTAGCAAATTCGTCATCTAAAGCTGGTAATTCTTTTGCTTTAACTTCGTGTACTTTAACTTTAAATGTTACAGCAGCACCTTTTAAGTCTTCAGCATGGTAGTCTTCAGGGAAAGTTAAGTCAACATCTAATTCATCTTCAGCTTTAACACCTACAAGTTTTTCTTCAAAACCTGGAATGAATGAGTTTGAACCTAATTCTAATGAATGATTTTCGCCTTTGCCGCCTTCGAAAGCAACGCCATCTTTAAATCCTTCATAATCGATAACAACAGTATCGCCATCAACTGCAGCATCTTCTTTCAATACTAACTCAGCTTGTGCAGCACGTTTTTCTTCGATATTTTTTTCAACGTCTTCATCTGTTACTTCACGATCTTGTTTTTCAACTGTTAAGCCTTTGTATTCGCCTAATTCAACTTCAGGTTTTACAGTAACTTCAGCTTCGATAACCCAAGCTTCGCCTTTTTCCATAGATTTAACATCGATTTTTGGTTGTGCAACTGGATCAAGACCAGCTTCAACTACTGCAGCATCATATGCTTCAGGCAATACAGCGTTCAATGCATCTTCATACAAAGCTTCTTCTCCGTATTGTTTGTTAAAGATGGTACGAGGAACTTTCCCTTTACGGAATCCTGGTACACTTAAAGTAGATTTCACTTTGTTGAAAGCTGTATCTAAACCTTCTTTAATTTTTTCTTCTGAAATTTCAAATGTTAAGACACCATCATTTGTGCCTTTTTTTTCCCAATTAGCAGTCATATTATATTTCCCTCCGAAACACTCTATTTTTCGCAATAAAAAAGCAATTGCATACTCATTAATAGTACACTAAAGGCTGAAATTTGTAAATAAAAACAACGAATTAAAGGTAAATCTGATTGAACTCTACATAAGGTCTCATTCAATTAACGAAAGAACATTCAAATTAAATCCATTAATTCTTGGTCAATTCTTTGCATCCATTCTTCCATCTTTTTACTGTCTAAACTAGATCCACTCGTTTCTGAAAAAGAATTGTCATAGCGTTTTTGATACAGTTCAACCCATTCAATTGGCGAAGTGATCACATCATCTATAAATGGATACAATACAAAGAAATGAAGCGATACTTCTTGAACCATAGCTTGATAGAGTGTTGGATCATGTTGTTCAACACGCTCAGACAATAGTGACAATACTTCTTGAACAATCGCATGGTTCTTAATTGAGGTCAATAAAGCTGGTTGGATAACTTTTTTTTCTTTCATCCAGTAAACATCAAATTCCCCTGCTACTTTTTCAATGGCTAAACGTTCGATTGCAGTCGCCTTAATAATGCCATTCACGTAAGGATTAGATAATATCGGTTTTACAGCCTGGAGAAAAGGTTCTGATGGAATCTCTTCTAATTCTTTCATAATAGCAGATTGTTCTGTAAAAGATTTATTTCCTAGAGAGTAAGATTCTTTCAGCAAATAGTCGACTTTTTTTTGTTTCTCAAGTTCAATTTTTGTTTGTTCTTCTTCTAACAATTCTTGAACAGCTGACCAATTTTCTTCAGAAGTATCCGTTAGCGGAAATTTTTTCTTTCGAAACACAATAGCTTGTTCTGCTTGGAGAAACAGATGACATCTTATTAAAATGGCTGTATAAAAAAGAGCCAACGACTCTTCCTGTTCGTAAAAAGAATATTTATCATCTGCTATCTCTTTGGCTTTTTGATAATCTCCAACTTGATATAACGCAGTTGTATAATTTGTATTTAATATCTCATCTTGCTCTAACCGGTAAGCTTCCTCGAAAAATGGGATAGCTTCTTCCATTTTTCCTGATAAAAAATATTCCATCGCTTCTTTTTTATACCAGTCGTAATTCTTTGGAAAGGGTACTGTTTCGCCCATATTGTCACTCTCCTGCATTCATGTCATTCAATAAAAAGAAGTTTATTTTGTTTTTTACTCAGTCTTTATTTTAGCATACATTTGTTCATTAAAGTGGATTAAATTGAAGCTATCAGTGAAATTTAAACAACTAAACTTCATCTTACACCGGACTTACAAATTGTAGTCTTATTTTCAAAATTTTATATACTGCACGATATAAAATATGGTAAACTATTTTTGGTGCGTTGATATAAAAAATAAATAAAACTTTTAAGGAGGATCCTTCAATGAATCAAGGTTTTGTAAAAGACCTCACTAGTGAAGAACAAACTGAGTTACAATCTCTAGCAAATATTATCTTTGTAGAAACGATTGCAAATGGTTTTTATGAATTAAAAAAAGTAACAGTTACTTTACCGGAGGGTTTTCCATTAGGACGAATCTATTCTAGAGAAATGCTTGGTAAATTACTTTTAGACGAACATCGTTACAGCATTTTAATCGAAACAAATGATAGCAAATATCTTTATCAATCTTCTACAGTAAAAATACCAACAATCAATCTCCCTCAATTAGAAAAAGAGCAAATCAGTTGATTTCAACTGATTTGCTCTTTTTTTACTATTATGGAGTAGAAATCAATATTTCCTGAATCGTTGATACCGCTCTTCAACTAGTTGATCAGATGTTTTTGTAGAAAGTTCTTTTATAGTCGAACTTATATTTTCTTTCATATCTTTCAGAATTTGCTCTTGAGACAACAAGCCTTCTGAATTTGTTTCCGGCAATATAAAGTCAATTATATCAAGTCCAAATAAATCTTGAGCAGTTAACTTCATCAATTCTGCTGCTTCCTTCGATCTTGTTGCATCTTTCCATAAAATAGAAGAAAACCCTTCAGGTGAAAGTACAGAATACATCGTGTGTTCCATCATCCATACTTGATTTCCCATAGCTAAAGCCAATGCTCCTCCACTACCGCCTTCACCGATAATAACAGAAAGAATCGGTACTTTTAATTTGCTCATTTCGATTAAATTACGTGCAATAGCTTCACCTTGTCCTCTATTTTCAGCTTCAACACCACAATAAGCACCCGCAGTATTAACAAAGGTTATTACAGGTCTATTAAACTTTTCAGCTTGTTTCATTAAACGCAATGCTTTTCGATAACCTTCTGGATGAGGAGAACCAAAATTGCGCATAATATTTTCTTTTACTTCATGACCTTTTTGATTGCCAATTACCGTTACAGGTTGTCCATTTAAGGTTGCTATGCCCCCGACAATGGCTTTATCATCATGAAAAGAACGATCGCCATGGAATTCAATAAAATCGTCAAAAACCGATTTCATTATTTCTAAAGCAGTTAATCGTGTTGTTTTTCTTGATAAAGCAACGATTTCCATAGCTTCTTTCAACTCGTTCACCTTCTTTATAAAATACTTGCCTGTCTATTTTTACTGATGCATGCGTAAGATGTCACTTAGAATCTGTTTTAATTCTTTTCTTGGTACGATCTTATCAATAAATCCGTTTTCTAAAACAGATTCAGCAAGTTGAAAATCATCAGGAAGTTCTTCATTTATCGTCTGCTCGATCACACGTCTGCCGGCGAATCCAACTAGTGCTTGAGGTTCAGATAAGATGATATCACCTTGCATGGCAAAACTAGCCGTTACCCCACCAGTAGTCGGGTCGGTCAAGACCGTTACGTATAGTAAACCTGCATCACTGTGACGAGCTACAGCGCCGCTGATTTTAGCCATTTGCATAAGAGATAAAATACTTTCTTGCATGCGAGCTCCACCCGAGGCAGTAAAAATGATAACAGGTAGTTTTTCTTCTATTGCTTTTTCAAATGTTCTTGTTATTTTTTCACCAACTATTTTCCCCATGCTTCCCATAATAAAATGAGAATCCATCACACAAATGGCCGTTTCAATTCCATTGATCATACCTTTTCCAGTTAAAACAGCTTCATGAAGATCTGTTTTTTTCTGAGCTTGTTCTATTTTTTTATCATAGTCCGGGAAATTCAAAGGATTTTCAAATGGAATATCGTGGTACCATTCTTCAAAACTAGCTTCATCAAGCGTTAATTCAATTCGCTTTTGTGCCCGTATTCTAAATGTATAGCCACATTCAGGACAGATTTTTTCTGCACCTAAATCCTTTGTATAAATGGCTTTTTTACAACTTGGACATTGTGCGAACATACCATCCGGTACCATAGGGTTATCTGTCTCTTCATTGATTTGTGAGTGTTTTGTAATTGGAATATAAGCTCTTTTTTTAAATAACTGCACGTTATCACCTCTTTTATTTACTGCATTTTTAGTAAGATAGTTTTGTTAATTCAAAACAAACTTATTCAATACGAGGTTTCCATTCTTTAAGAAAGACATCTTGTAAAAAGCTTGTATCATACTCTCCATTAACAAAGCGTTTATCCATTAACAAATCTTCTTGGAAAAACTGGTTGCTAATAATTCCATCGATTACCATTTCACCTAAAGCACGTTGCATTTTAGCGATGGCTTCAGCACGATTGGTACCTTTTGTAATGATTTTTGCAATCATCGCATCATAATAAGGTGGAATATCTGCTCCAGCAAACATGGCACTATCGACTCTCAAGCCATTTCCGCCACTCGGCATCATTAAGTATTGAATCGTTCCAGGAGAAGGCGCAAAGTTAAAAGCAGGATTTTCTGCATTGATTCGACATTCAATAGTGTGTCCAGTCAAACGAACGTCACTTTGTTGAATCGATAACTCTGCTCCACTTGCAATCAGTAATTGTTCTTTAACAATATCAAATTCAGTAGCCATCTCCGTTACTGGATGTTCGACTTGAATACGAGTGTTCATTTCCATGAAATAGAACTCTCCATTTTGATCCAATAAAAATTCAATCGTACCTGCATTTTTATAACCGACATACTTTGCAGCACGAATAGCTGTTTCACCAAGATTTTTTCTTTGCTCTTCATTAATCGCTACAGAAGGGGATTCTTCAATTACTTTTTGATTATTGCGTTGCAAAGAACAATCACGTTCTCCTAAATGGATAACATTTCCGTAATGATCACCTAATAATTGTACCTCAATATGGCGTGCATGTTCAATGATTTTCTCCATATACATTTGATCATCGCCAAAAGCTGCTTTTGCTTCGTTTTTTGCACTATTAAATGCAGCAGTTAGATCTTCAGTTCTTAGGACTTTACGCATCCCTTTTCCGCCACCACCAGCTGCGGCTTTGACCATTACTGGATAACCTAATTGATCTGCCAGTTGTTTAGCTTCATTAGTATCGGTAATGAAACCTTCACTTCCTGGAATAACCGGTACATTTGCTTCAATCATAAGAGCACGCGCATTCGCTTTATTTCCCATTTGATCAATAGTAACCGCATCTGGACCAATGAAGGTAACATTCATTTCCTTACACATGGTCGCAAATGTACTATTTTCAGATAAGAACCCAAAACCTGGGTGGATAGCTTGAGCATTCGTCACAACCGCTGCACTTAAAATACTTTGCATATTCAAGTACGAGTCAGTAGCTTTGGCTGGGCCAATGCAAATCGCTTCATCTGCTAATTGCATATGCAAAGCATCACGATCCGCTTCGGAATAAACGGCAACTGTTTTGATTCCCATTTCACGACAAGCTCGAATAATTCGAACAGCAATTTCTCCTCGATTGGCAATTAATATCTTATTAAACATAGGCTTATCTACCAATGATGAAAGTTAATTCAGCTTCACAAACTTTTTTTCCATCTACGTATGCTACACCTTTTCCGATACCAGCGTAATCTTTCAATTTAACAATGTCGACTTGCAACATCAATTGGTCACCAGGAACAACTTTTTTACGGAATTTCACTTTGTTCATTCCACCTAAATAAGCTGTTTGCCCTTTAAAACGGTCTAGTGTCAATAAAGGAATCGATCCTGCTTGAGCTAGAGCTTCTAAAATGTATACTCCTGGTAATACGGGTTCACCTGGAAAGTGACCTTGGAATACTTCTTCATTGATTGTTACATTTTTAAGTGCTACAACATGTTCACCTGGAATCATTTCGTCTACACGGTCAATAAAGTAGATTGGGTAGCGGTTCGGGATCAATTCTTGGATTTCTTTAATATTCATTTTTGTCATTGGTGTTTCCTCCTAGGCAATTCTGAACAACGGTTGATTAAATTCAACGACTTGTTCATCTTCTATTAGTATTTCAGTAATCGTTCCATCTACTTCACTTTTAATTTCATTCATCAATTTCATAGCTTCTATAATACAAAGTGTTTCCCCAACAGTTACTTTATCGCCAACTTTTTTGAAGGCAGGCTGATCTGGTGAAGGTGCAGTGTAAATTACTCCAACAATTGGAGAATGAACTAGTGCGCCATCGGCAACAGTTTCAGCAATTGGAGCAGATTTGGATACTTCTTCGAAAACAGCAGAAGCTTTTTGTATATTCTCTTTACGAACAGGTTCGTTAAATCTAGTTTCTGAATCAGTAAGAACCGTTTGATTGCTGATTTGTTGGCTAGATGTATTTTTACTCATACGTAAAGTTACATTATCCATTTGCAAATCAAATTCAGTTAATTCTGATTGATTGACTAGATCAAGAATTTCTTTCACTTGACCAAAATCCATTTTATTGCCCCTCCCATTTCTTAAAGCATGTTACGGCATTGTGTCCGCCAAAGCCTAAAGAATTGTTTAGTGTGTATTTAACATCAGCTTCACGTCCAACATTAGGAATGTAATCCAAATCGCACGCTTCGTCTGGTACTTGAAGTCCGATAGTCGGAGGTAAGAAACCATCTTGAAGAGCTTTTACACATGCTACTGCTTCAATGGCTCCTGCAGCACCTAATAAGTGTCCTGTCATACTTTTCGTACTTGAAATTGCAACATTTTTAGCCTCATCGCCAAATGCATATTTAATAGCCATTGTTTCAGCAGAATCGTTTGCTCCAGTACTTGTTCCATGAGCATTGATATAGCCCACATCAGCAGGTGTTATACCAGCTTCAGCCATTGCGTCTTGCATTGCACGACCTGCGCCACTTCCATCTGGTGTTGGTGCAGTCATATGATAACCGTCACCTGTAGAACCGTAACCAACGATTTCAGCGTAGATTGTTGCTCCACGTTCTAAAGCATGGTCTAGACTTTCAAGCATCAGTACAGCTGCGCCTTCACCCATAACAAAACCAGTACGCTCTTTATCAAAAGGAATTGAAGCACGGTCAGGATCTGTACTTGTTGATAGCGCCGTTAATGCAGCAAAACCAGCGATACCGATCTCATTGATCGTACCTTCTGCTCCTCCAGCAAGAATCACATCTGAGTAACCGTGTTTAATATTACGGTAAGCTTCTCCAATAGAATTATTTCCAGAAGCACATGCTGTTACGATAGATGTATTGATACCTTTAGTCCCAATAGCGATTGAAATATTCCCAGCGGCCATATTTCCGATTGCCATCGGTACAAAGAAAGGTGCTACACGTTGAGGTCCTTTTGTATTCATCTTAATGATTTGCTCTTGCATAGCGTTCAATCCGCCGATACCAGAACCAACAATAACACCAAAACGGTTCATATCAGTTTTTTCACGATCAATACCACTTTCTTCTACAGCTTGTACAGCTGCTGCGACACCATATCTTGAAAATTCATCCATACGTTTTGAAATTTTACGTTGCATATAGTTTGTTGCATCAAAGTCTTTCAATTCACCAGCAACTGTAATACCTGTTTCCGTTGCATCAAATTTTGTAATAGGAGCAATACCGTTTTTTCCAGCTTTAAGCCCATCCCAAAATTCGTCTACTGTATTTCCTAAAGGCGTAACTGCACCCATTCCAGTAATAACTACACGATTCGTCATTGTTTTTCCTCCTTTTTAACCATTCATAACCATTCCGCCATCTACATTGATGACTTGACCTGTAATGTATTTATTTTCGCTTAAGAAAACTGCTGCTCTTGCAACATCTTCTACGTTACCTAAATGTTTCAAAGGTATCTGACTAACCGCTTGTTCTTTCATCTTATCAGATAACACATCGGTCATTTCCGTATCAATAAAACCTGGAGCGATAGCGTTGACGGTAATTCCTCTAGCAGCTAGTTCTCTTGCAGCAGATTTTGTTAACCCAACTACTCCGGCTTTACTTGCAGCATAGTTTGCTTGTCCAACGTTTCCAACAAGTCCAACTACACTTGCCATGTTAATGATCGTTCCGCTCTTTTGTTTTAACATAACTTTAGATGCATGACGAATCGTATTAAACGTTCCTTTTAAGTTAACTGAAATCGTTTGGTCAAAGTCTTCTTCTGACATCCGCATTAAAAGCATATCGTTTGTGATACCAGCATTGTTCACTAAGATATCAACACTTCCAAAAACTTCTTTTGATTCTTCAATCAATTGTTTAGCAAAATCAAAATCACTAACATCACCTAAAATAGTGTGCGTTTTAACTCCATAACCTTCTATTTCGCTAATTAGCTCATCAGAAATAGGTTTACGTCCATTTAAAACAACATTTGCTCCAGCTTTTGCGAATTCTACAGCCACTGCTTTTCCAATACCTCTTGAACTACCTGTGACAATAACCGTTTGATTTTTTAAAGTCATGTGCTCATTCCTTTTAATGTATTAGGCTAAAGCTTTTAGCTCTGCCAGTTTTTTTAATGTTTTTTCTAAAGTTTTTTCATTTTCAACATTTAAAGTGGTAACTGTTTTATCGATTTTTTTGATAAAACTACTTAATGTCTTTCCAGGACCAACTTCAATAAATGTATCCACACCTAAATCAATCATTGTTCGGACACTATCTTCCCAATATACGGGAGACATCACTTGTTTGACCATCATTGTTCTTATTTGCTCTTTGTCTTCAAAAACTTTAGCAATGGTGTTGCTGATAACAGGCAGTTCAGAATCATGGATTGAAATAGATTTAAGCGCTTCTTCCAATTGAATCGACGCTGGCTTTAATAGTTGGGTATGAAATGGGCCACTTACTTGCAAAGGAACCACACGTTTTGCTCCTCTTTCAAGAAGAAGTTCTCCTGCTTTTTCTACAGCTGCTTTAAGACCAGCAATAGCGATCTGTCCAGGCATATTATAGTTTGCAGGAGAAACAACGCCAAGCACACTTGCTTCGTCACAAGCGTCGAGAATTGTTTGACGATCTGATCCCATCACGGCACTCATAGCACCTTTACCTAGAGGAACAGCATCGGTCATGTATTGCCCTCTTTTTTTAACCAATTTAACAGCGTCTTCAAAAGATAGCACATTCGCTTTTACAAACGCACTGTACTCTCCTAGACTTAAACCAGCTACAACATCAGGATGGATTCCCTTTTCTTTTAACAATGCATCAATAGCCAAACTTACAGTAAGGATAGCAGGCTGAGTATAAGTTGTTTGATTCAGCAAGTCATTTTCTTTAAAGCATAGTTCAGCCATATCTAAATTCAAAGATTGTCCAGCTTGATCAAAAACCTCTCGAACTACACTATACTTTTCATACAAGTCTTGCCCCATACCAAAGTACTGAGCGCCTTGTCCGCTATATACAAAGGCAATTTTCATAGGTTTCTTCTCCTTTAATACTGTAATTTGTCTATAAAAAAATCATCCATTCCATATACATTCAATCAATAAGAGAAATAATCGAAAAAAAACTAGAAAAACTATCTGAAGCGAAAAGACCTCCTTTTAGCTTTCTAGTTATTTTTTATCTAAGTTCACCTTATTTTAAAATGAGGTTGGCTTGTTCTCTTATTACTTCTTGATATTCATGCATTAATTCTTGGATGATTTCATGAGTACTTTGTTCTTTATTAACTAATCCAGCACTTTGACCAGACATAAATGATCCAGTTTCTTTATCGCCATCTATGACAGCTCGTCTTAAAGCGCCTTTTCCAAGTTCTTCTAAACGATTGAAATCTGGTTTTTCATCACTTGTGATGTCTTTTTCAACTTTTAAGTATTGACGAGTTAATTTGTTACGTAGGACACGTACTGGATGACCAGTAATCTGACCAGTAACTACAGTATCAATATCTTTTGCTTTTAATATGGCATCTTTAAAGTTTTGATGCACAGTGCTTTCATGTGCAACAACAAAACGTGTTCCTAATTGGACAGCTGAAGCGCCTAACATAAAGGCAGCTGCAACACCACGTCCATCAGCAATACCTCCTGCAGCAATGACTGGAACAGAGACACTATCAACCACTTGTGGCACTAAGTTCATAGTAGTCGTTTTACCAATATGACCACCAGCTTCCATACCTTCACAAATAATTGCATCTGCTCCTTCATTTACCATGCGTCGTGCTAAAGCAACTGAAGCAACTACTGGGATAACTACCGTACCCGCATTTTTAAATTGATTCATATATCTTCCAGGGCTACCAGCACCAGTCGTTACAACTTTTACTTGTTCTTCACAGACAACTTTTACAACATCATCTACGTTAGGTGATGTTAATAGAACATTGATGCCAAAAGGTTTATCTGTTAAACTTTTCGTTTCTCTAATCAGTTCTCGCACAATTTCACTTGAAGCATATCCACAAGCTAATATTCCTAGACCGCCAGCATTTGAAACTGCACTCACTAAACTAGGATTAGCAACCCAAGACATTGCGCCTTGTATAATTGGGTATTTGATTCCAAGTTTTTCAATTAATTCAGACTGCATACAGTACCTGCTTTCTTATGAGTGCTTATTTTTTAGCTAATTCAACTTCAACAAAAGTTACGATATCTTGAACAGTTGTTAAACCTTCTTCAGATTCAATTTTAATATCAAATTCGTCTTCAATATCATTGATGATTTGGAATAAGTCTAAGCTGTCTGCTTCTAGATCTTCACGGAAGTTTGTTTCTAATTGTACTTCTTCTTCCTCTTTGTCTAATTGTTCCACGATAATTGCTTGAATTTTTTCGAATGTCATTTTGTATTTCCTCCATTATAATTGTTTTTTTATTTTGCTTATTTTTTTAAGCCTAAGCGAGCTGGTATAACCTCTTTAAAGTTGAATGAGTATGGAGCCCCATGTGAGTCCTCCACCAAATCCAGTAAGTACGATTTTTTTCTTGCTTCCTAAAACTAAATCTCCATTTGTCAAAAGTTCATCTAACAAAATCGGAATACTTGCAGCAGAAGTATTGCCATATTCAGCAATATTTGTTGCAAATGTTTCAACTGGAATTTTTAGCTTTTTTGCAATAGCTTTTAAAATACGGTAATTTGCTTGATGAGCAACAATACAATCTATCTCTTCAAGAGTATAATTTGAAGATTCCACAACAGTTCGAATGCTTTCAGGAACACTTCGAATAGCAAAATCAAAAATTGATCTTCCATCCATTTGAAGATACTCGTTTTTAAGATTTTCTTTTGTATGGAAGTTCGTGACTAAGTGACTGCCAGCTGTAAGGGATTCTCCACGACTTCCGTCAGAATGGATATCTTCTCCTATAAAACTGTTTTCTGTTTCTGTTGCACCTAGCAATACGCCTCCAGCACCATCACCGAACAGAACTGCTGTACTTCGATCCTGCCAATCAATGATTTTTGACATGACCTCTCCGCCAAGAACCAATCCATATTGGAAAGTGCCACTTTGAATCAACTTCTCAGCAATTGATAAAGCATAAATGAAGCCAGAACATGCTGCATTTACGTCAAAAGCCATTATGGGGTTTGCACCTATATAATCTTGTACTAAACAAGCAGTTGAAGGACTTAACCCATCTGGGGTCATTGTCGCTACAATAATAAAATCTATTTCTTTAGCAGAAATACCTGTTTTTTCAAGAATATCCATTGCGGCTTTACCACAAAGAACTGAAGTGTTTTCACCCTCACTAATGTGACGCGTTTCTATGCCTGTACGAGTTCTAATCCATTCATCATTGGTATCCATCATTTTTTCTAGCATCGCATTGGAAACTACTTTATGTGGAACATAACTTCCAGCACCCATAATTTTTGCCTTCATTAGAATTCAACTCTGTTCTTATAAATTATTTTTTGTGCGGTCTAAGAAAATATGAAGGTTTTTTAAGCCTTTGATCAACATTTCTGCGTCTTCTCGGTTTAAGCCTTCTAATGTCTCTTTAACCATATCTCGATGAAACTTATCGTGAAGACGATAAAGTAAGCGACCTTTTTTAGTTAAGCCCAACTTAACGACTCTACGATCATTATCATTTCGAATGCGTTCAACGTAGCCTTTTTTCACTAAGTTATTAACAGAAACCGTTAATGTTCCTACAGTAACCGAAAGCTTTTTTGAAACTTCAGTTGTCGTATGAATACCATACATGCCAATAGCTTCGATTGTATGCATTTCTTTTATTGAGATATCTTTAAATGTGCTACTTTGAAGAGCACCTTCTTCAATTATCAGAATTTCATTAAATATCGTTACCAAGTAAGAATTAATTTCAGGAATTAATTCGTCCACACCAACTCCTCCGTTCTTTCAAATTAGCAATCAAGTTAATTACTTTGAACATCAAATTGTTTGACCATCAAACTATATTATTTTTTAGTGAATGTGTCAAGAATAAATATATTATTATTTTCATATCATTGATCAAAACCTTTTAACACCAACGTCTATAAGTCTCAAAATTATTTTGAATATCAAAGTAGTTTTTACAAAAAACAATAGAATCCTCTTTTAAGAAATCATAGAAGATTCTTATTTTTAAATAATTTCAGGAAAATTTAAAAATAAAAAAGAGTTGAGACAAATTGCCTCAACTCTCTTTTTTGTTCTGCTATTCTGTTTCACTAGATATAAATTCTTCGATATCTTTAAAGTTAACAATGGTTTTACTTTCCATTATATCCTTCATTTTATCAGAAGATTTATCCCAATAGATTTCTACAACGGCACTATTATTTAATAATTTGATGATTGTTCCAGCCATTTTTTCGTCTCGGAATGAAAAAATAATTCTATCTCCTACATCTGGTCTAAATGAAGCTTTTATTTCGTCAATAATGACGATTGCTTCGTCATATGGCACGCCTAAAAGGGTCGCAATTCTTGATTTGCTGGCACCTTTTCGAAGTTCAACTTCTACTAAAGATTGAATTTCTTCGGTAATAACTTTCCCCATGTAAATCCCCTCATTTCTTTGGTTCTTAATTTGAGCGTATTCCAGTAAATTGTTCTGCTAAAAATGATTATACCATATTTTAGCAATAAAATGAAGTACTAGTACGCAAGAGTCTTTACATTTGATGCTAAACCTCGAAAATTCTATTTTATTTTTGCATTAGTAAGCTGCTATTCTTTATTTCAATGAACTAGCATTGTATCCTACTTTTTTTAATAACTCAGTTAAAGTGGTTAGTTCTTCTTCATTAAGTACATCAAACACATTTGAGATCAACTCTTCGTGCTCTGGAAAAGCATTTTCCATAAAAGCAGTTCCTTTTTCAGATATTACAATGTTTGTTACACGTCGATCTTTGGCTGAAGGACAGCGTTGTATAAAGCCTTTATTTTCTAACTTGTCTACAACATACGTAATACTGCTGCTAGCTAATAATATTTTTTTCCCAATATATTGAATCGGCTGATCTCCCTTACTATAAAGAAGCTCCAAAACTGAAAATTCGGTCGGATTTAATCCATATTTTATCATATCTTTTTTTATAACATCTAGAACGCTTGAAGAAGATTTTAACAATACGGTTAACGCTTTTAGTGCTTTAGTTGAGTCTTCCATTTTATCGGATCACCTTTCATTTTAAACTTATCTTTAAATACTTTTACTAGGACTAGAATTATCTTTAATTCGAGATAAATATACCATTAAAAATATAGGATTGTCAATCTATATAGCTAGACCTTCAGACGATCCCAGGCTCTCCACAAGCAACCCCGTACATTTCAGAAGAAATTTTATTTTATCGCACCAACATCATTTGTTAAAGAACCTAAAAATAGAGTAAAAAAAAGAACATCCTAGAAATCAGGACGTCCTTCTTAAATCTTATAGCATGGTTCTAGTGAATCTCTGATATCAACTTCTACAAAGGTTGATCGTTTCAATTCGTTTAAACTAGAACTACATGCTGAATATATTAGCGCCCATTCATCCAGTACTTCTGATTGGTTTTCATTTAGAATGGTTATACATTAGCAATCAACTAAATGAATGAGCTTGGACAAGATAGCTTTACTCGGCTATTTGTCATAGAAGCTACTTTCACTAGCTTCTATAAAGAGCGTCATGCTCTCTTTATATGCATGTCTCTCTTTACATATATAATGTAACATGTAAACGTTAACATGTCAATTGATGACTCCTAAAATTTAAATAAAAAAGGAGAGCCTCTTATTAGAAGCCCTCCATTCATTTTGTAGCTAGTTCCCATTTTTGTTTCTATTTTTCTATACTTTATCTGCTAAATTGTTATTGTGCACATGAACTCTATTTCCTTCATGTGGGGTTTGGATACTTCAGTCTTGACTTATTCTATTTCAGGAACTTAGCCACTTTATGAAGTTAAGTTAATAGCGGTGAATCTACTATCAACTTTAGAGCCATTGATTCATTAACTCTAGTAAAGAAGACATTGTACCTTGTCCTTCTTTACACCATTATAATAACAATAAAATGGTGTAATTTCAAATATAAAAATCGGTAATTTTTATATTAATTTTACACATTGTTCCTTAGAGGTTTTAGTGCTGTTGACCATGCAACAACTTGATCTAATAGCGTATTTACAGAAGCTATATGCAATTCAGCTGGTTTAAATTCATTCATATTTACAAAATCAGTGAATAAAGACATTGCAGGGTGTGTACGAACACTTGCCACTTGTAATTCAGCTAAAACAACACGCAAAGCTTCAGCTGCTCTTACACCACCAGATGAACCATAACTAACGATCCCTGCTGCTTTGTTATTCCATTCAGGATAAAGATAATCAATTGCATTTTTTAAAGCTGCTGTTATGCCATGATTGTATTCAGGAGTAATAAAGACATAGCCATCTAACTCAGCTATTTTTTTAGACCATGGAATGGCTTCTGGTGTAACATAGTTTTGACTATATGCTGCTGAGATCGGTTCATTATATAAAGGCAGATTGTATTCTGCAATGTCTACAATTTCATATTCTGCATTTCCGCGTTTGTCAGCTAATTCTTTTACCCATTGGGCTACTTGTAAACTATTACGTCCAGGACGTGTACTACCTGTGATGATTCCAATTTTTAACATTTAATTCTCCTCCTTATTTTTTGTCTAACAGCTTACTTAGCAATAAAACACTAAATGAACACAGTTAATTCACTAGCTTAAATTAACTATAGTGCAAACTATTTTATGCAGCAACTAATTTGATTTAATCGATTACAGATTAAATCTACCTTTGATTATTTCTGCTGTTTCTTCAGCGCTTAACGTAGTGTTCGTTAGCTTGATATAGTGCTCTCTTTTGATTTCACCTTCTAACGAATTCAAGCGATGTATTTTCATCGTTGCTTTTAATTCTTTTTCTGACAAATCAACATTTCTTTTTGTTGGTTTATGCTCTAGTCGATGTGAACTTTTATTTCGTTCTAATCTCTCTTCAATTTCGGATGCTAATTCAACAAAATAAATTGTTGCTCCTTTCGATTCAAATAGTTCACAAATACTGTCTATATAATCCCAGTCTCCTTGTTGATCAAATGCCCATACATATGTGAATATCAAACCCTCTTGTTTACTTTCAGATACTGCTTTAAAAATTTCTCTTCTAAATAAATCTGATAGTTTCCACATTTCAGTACTAAATCCAAAAAAGGGTTCTAGTAATTCAATTGTCATATGATTGTGAAATAATTTTAAATCCGTTTTCTTTTGTAACTCTTGTCCTACAGTCATTTTCCCTACAGCTTGAGGCCCAAATATAAGTACAAATTTCATGAATTTCCTCCGCAGATCATTTTCGTTCATTACTATGTTAAATGTTTTCTTCTAATAATCCCTAAAGACCTATTATAAATCTGAAGGAGTAATAATACCTAAAGGCAACTCTGATACATTTCCATTTTCTGTTATGAGTAAAGCATCCAAACGCCGATCATTTTTTAATAGATCTGCAGCGACTTCAATAGACATACTTTTTTTTATAAACAAATAATTATTTCTTCTCGTATCTTCTGAAATGATCTCTTCCACCATCGTTTTCTTCAAATAAATAGTTTCGTCTTCTAATTGACTCGCTAACCACATCGTGATCCCTTTTTCCGTTAATAAACCAATCAATTTCTTATTTTTGTACACCGGAAAATGAGTGAATTTTCTTTCACTGATAGTTGTTAATACTTTTGTAAATAAATCATCAAAATTAAATTGAACGACGTCACGTTTAAATAAAGGATACACTCTCTCAGGACTTTTTATTTCTTCTTCAATTTGTTCAATGTGTTTAACTACATTATCTGTCGGTTGAGCAATATAACTATTCGGAATTAATTTTTTGTGTACCATAACGTTTCTAAGATCCGCAAAAATTTGTAAATCGTTTTTATACTTTTTTACGGCAGGATTGCGGTATTCATTTTCATCTAATAAACGGTAAAATGGCTGTTTATATTCTTTTTCGTTATCTGAAAAGCTTAAGAAGTTATGGATGCGATTAAAACTCGCAATAAAGCGTTCTGCATTATTCATTTTGTTCTCCTTCCGTGATTTAATTTCACATTAAGTGTACTTTTAATTTTTTTGATACATTGTAAAGAATTCACGCCCATATAAGACAAATGAGAGTGTTAAGAAAAAACCAGTAATAATCATTAGACTATTTGCAGTCGTTGTTTGGATACTAGGAAATGCCACCAAAAATGTCATACACGCAT
This sequence comes from Carnobacterium sp., assembly GCF_040274425.1. Classification (NCBI taxonomy): domain Bacteria; kingdom Bacillati; phylum Bacillota; class Bacilli; order Lactobacillales; family Carnobacteriaceae; genus Carnobacterium; species Carnobacterium sp. The sequence continues at coordinate 55,739 of NZ_JBEMBC010000005.1, read as the reverse complement.
AGAATACCGCAGTTGATATTTTCCCAAACCATTTAGCACCATCAAGTTTCTTACCTTGCCGATAAAGCAAAAAATCATTTACTGCCATAAATAATTCTTTGGCTACAAACAAGGTAATAATGATCCACATTTTTTCATAATGAACTAGCAAACAAATAATGACGGCTACCTGAGTTAGTTTATCAGCAATCGGGTCGAGTAATTTTCCTAATTCAGTAATTTGATTAAATTTCCGAGCAATATATCCATCTAGCAAGTCCGTCAATCCTGAAAAAATAATGATTATTCCTGCAATATAGTAATCGCCAATCTCTGTAGCTGTCAAGTACTGCATCATAAAAACTGGAATGAGCAATAAACGAACATATGATAAAATGTTTGGAAGAGTGAGAAAATCTTTTGCCTGTAGTTTCATTTAACATCACCTCTCACATAGCATAACTGCTTATGTATTAAGTTAATCCTACCACTTTTATTGCCACTTAGACTACTTTTATGAATCTTTTTAAAAAACTTCTAGTCAATAAAAAAAAGCGCCCGACTGAATGCTAAGACATAGCATTCAGTCGGGCGCTTTTAGTTTAAAAATAATAGATTATTTTTCTTCGAAATCAAACTCGTCAATTGTATAAACTAAATTATTTATATCAGAAGTACTGAAAAATGCATCTTCATTTTCAGGTGGAATATTTAAATAAATTGGCATCGCAGTATCCGGTTCTAATACTCCAAAAGATTCTTCTGTTAGATAGAAGGGTGCTTTATCTAATATAACATCGCCATCGACAGTACTAAAACTTATTGTGATGTCAATATTTGTCATAGCTACATCCATTCTGTTAACGATAATAAAAATAGCTTGCATCTCGCCAGCCTCACCTAAATACATGCCAGTGAAGTGTATAGCTACATCATTTTCAATACCAATATCTTGTGATTCTGCCATTCTCATTTCTATTTCTTGTAATACAGAATCACTTTCAAGTGTCAAACCTTGATCTAACTCCATTTTTTGAGGTACAAGTGGAATAGCCATATCTGTAGTTGTCGCACCTGTTGCACTAGAATCTACCATAGATTCTTCTGTACCAATAATACTTGATTGAGAAGAAGCAACTGCAGAAGACTCTGAGGACATTTCGGAACTCATGATACTTTCACTCGTTGCTGTCGTACTTGCTTCACTAGAAGGTGTTGTTTCACTACCTCCTCCAATAAAATCACAACCTGCCAATAAAACTACTGCTCCTAAAAGAGTTAATATTTTTTTCATTTTAATCATCCTTCCCCTTTTTTAACTCTATTACCCTATAGCCCCAATTATTCTAAGCACTTTTACTCTTCGAAAGTAAATTCATCCAACTTAATTGAAAGATTCTCATTTGTAATGGAAAAAAATAAATCTACTTTTTCCTTTGGAACTGCCATTGTTAGAGGGAGAACGGTATTTGGTTTAAATGGACCAAATATATCTTCTCTCAAAATCACAGCCTCTTTATCCCATACCATTTCCCCATCTTTATTACCATAGCTCAGTTGATAACGAATATTTTTCATCTCAATACCTGTTTTATTAATGACAAAAAAGTAAGCCAATGTGTCGCCATCCGCCTTATCATATAAACCAGAATACATGACTGTAACATCATTATTAAATCCCATATCTGGGTGTTCCGCTACGAGTTGTTGAAATTCAGCCATCAACGGATTATTATCAAATGTTTGGCCATTGTCAGCATTTTGTTTCGGAATGACAAGACTCAATTCATCTTCGCTTGTTTCAACAGCTGATTCCTCTGATTGAGTTGGTTGGTCTGACTTACCAGCATCTGTATAATCAAATACGTGTATTTCTTCTACCAATTGACTAGTGTTCATCCCCTTCAAGAGCGTTTCCTTAGAAGGATCAACTACTAGATACATGGGCATAACTGTGTTCGGCTCTAGTGTACCAAAACTATCTCCCGTCAATGTAAACGATTGCTTATCAAAAACCAATTCACTATCTGATTTACCAAATGTGTACGTAAAACGAATATCTTTCATAGCGCTATCTGTTCGATTGATTATAAAAAATATTCCTGCAAGATTGGGTGACTCCCCATATGTTTCTCCTGTATAGATAATGGTTACGTCATTTTCATAACCCATATTCGGATTTTCTTTTACATAATCTTCTAGCATAGCTAATGTATCATCTGTTTCAACAGTTAACCCTTTGTCGATTTCATCATCTTGCGGAACTAAGGTTAATTCATTCGAATTATCTTTATCCGTTAAATCTGATGAGATTTGTTCGGACAGAAACTCTTCACTATCTTCAACAGCGCTTTCAATCTCAACTGAATCTTCTCCACTAGAAGCAGCTGAGTGAGTGCTTCCACTGCTCACAGAACTAGACATAATTTCTTCTGTTAGTTTATCTGCCAATTTACCAACATCGCATCCGGCCAAAACAACAACGAAAATGAGTAGAAATCCCAACTTTTTCATTCTTTCTCTACTCCTTTCTTAAGTACTGAGTAGCATCAAGAAATGATCTTTAGCTAATTAACCTTCCCTCCATTCTTTTTAAATTTTGAAACTAACGGATGTATATTTTTATAAGTACATCTTTGTAGACTTTTATACTTAATTTTATTGTATCCTATCTTTCTTTGATAACAAAAAGATATACTCATAAATAGCGTTATTTATTTTCAAATTATTCAATAATCTCACTATTTAGGGTCTATAATTTTTAGTGTTGATAGGTTAATCAACTTACTCACCAAAAATTTCTGGAGAAGTAGGGTGACTTGTAGCCTTGTATAGGATTCAATGAGAATTATAAACCGTTAACGCTTCAGCGATTATGGTTTATTTAAAGCTCGAAAGTCTGTAAGATTACAGGCTTACAGGCGGTCCCAAGGCTCCACAAGCAAACCCGTCCATTCCAGAAGAAATTTTATTTTGAAGCATCCACATCATTTGTCATACAACCGCTATTTAACAAAAAAGACTAGCAAAGAAATGAATGTTTCCAACATTTATTCCTTGCTAGTCTTTTAATTTTTGCCTTTATAGTACTCTATTTAGAGTAAACATAATCGGTTAAGCTTTTTAAAAGTCGACATCATCTAATTGTTTGCCTTCGTAATCCTCATTATACTGATTGTCACCATTTTCGTGGGTAGTTGGATGTTCAGTATTGTAAGCATCTCCATCTGTTAACGAACGGTAAAAGACTTGTTCAGAAGTTATACGATAAGGTTCAATATAAAAAGAAATCAGAATAACGAATAGTAAGATCGCTAAAAAGGCTAATAGAAAACCTAAAATAACAAAGATTCCCTCATTCGGATTTGCTTCCATTCTCGAATTAATCGTTTGAATACTTCCTAATATAAATAAACCAAACAGAACAAACGGCACAATGTACCACCAAAGGAATGACAGTTGTAATAGGAAAAGTTTCCATTTATTCCCTTTCATCATTTTACGACTTTGATCTAATGCCTCCATAATACTAATGGAAGGATTATCTTTCATTAAGTTCAATGCTTGGCTGTAACTATAACTTTTAATAATACCTGGTATGATAAATAATAATGACCATAGCGTAATTAAAATAGTCATTACAATAATCAAACCTGTTGTTTTAAAGATACGCTCTTTCTTGAATGTTTGAAACATACCTTCGATAGACAATTTTGCTCCATCTACCATGTCTAAAATATTCCAAGCGTAACCAGCATTCAACAATCCAGAAATAAAGCTGACCAATATACTAACAAGTGAAGTTAATAAACTAACTGTAATAGTTGGTTCCACACCCATTGTTGAATTATCTAAATTTCCTTGCATGACAGAATCAAGCATTGCAAGAGAGCTTCCAGAACCAATCAAAGTAAAAATACCTTGGCTAATGGCACCTGTCAAAACAGAAATAATAATTAAATTTAAAATAGCAACTTTCCAATTTCCTTTTAACAACTTCTTTGCGTTTCTTTTTATTTCACGTCTTTCCATTTTTTATCCTCCTTTTTTCCCACCTTAATAATAAGCTTATCATAACTGAAACTTTATTTCTTCACAATTATTAACCACTAGCCAAAAATGTGTGTCCATTTCCAAAGAAAAAAACACCCTTATTGAATTCAATAAGGGTGTTCTCTGTTTAATTTTGTCCATTCAAAAATTCCGAATGAAGGTTTATTTAATTGTTAAACCGTCCATTTTTCGTAATCTTCTGTCTCCATAGATTCAACCATACCAAGCAGATACCCATTCCCGACTTGCGAGAAAAAGTCATGGTTAGATGTACCAGTAGAAATTCCATTCATAATAACTGGATCTACATCATTGGCTGTATCTGGAAATAACGGATCAAATCCAAGGTTTTGCAATGCTTTATTTGCATTGTATCTAAGAAAGACTTTCACACGTTCTGTCCATCCAATTTCATCATACAAATATTCTGCATACTTCACTTCATTTTGATACAGTTTAAAAAGCAATTCATAAGTCCAATTTTTTATCTCTTCTTTTTCATCATCCGGTAACTGATTAAACGCAATTTGGAACTTATACCCAATATAGGTTCCATGAACAGATTCATCTCGTAAAATCAATTTAATGATTTCTGCTACATTTGGTAGCTTATTATTTCCTAAATAATGCAATGGGGCAAAGAATCCTGAATAGAACAAGAAAGATTCCAACATCACACTCGCAACTTTTCGTTGCAAATCTGTTCCATTATGATAGATATCATTAATGGTGGATGCTTTTAATTGCAATAACTCATTTGTATTTGTCCATTGAAAAATTTCATCAATTTCAAATTTGCTATTTAACGTACTAAAAATCGCACTGTAACTCTTCGCATGCATCGATTCCATAAACTGAATATTGTTGTATACCGCTTCTTCATGTTGAGTACGGATAGATTGTTTTAACGACTGAACCCCATCTTGCGATTGAAGAGTATCCAATAAAGTTAATCCGCCAAATACTTTACCAACCATGTCTTTTTCGATTTTCGGAAGTCGTGCCCAATCATCCAGATCATTCGATAACGGGATACGTGTATCTGTCCAAAATTGTTCTACTAATTTTTCCCATGTTAACTTATCAATCATGTCTTCAATATTGTTCCAGTTAATAGCTGTATAGTTCGTTGTCATTCTAGTTCTCTCCTTTTAAATGGTGCAGCTCTCACAAGCATTTGAACCAATTTCTTCTGAATTTTCAGTAAATGTACGAACGTAGTAAATAGATTTCACACCTTTTTTCCAAGCATAATGACGTAAAATATTTAAATCACGAGTCGTTTGTTTGGTTGTGCGTCCATTTTTCCACTCGTACAACCCTTCAGGAATTTCAGAGCGTAAGAAGAGCGTTAAACTCATACCTTGATCAATGTGTTTTTGGGCTGCTGCATAAACATCAATCACTTGACGCATATCCATATCATAAGCTGATTTGTAATAAGGCATTGTGTCATTTGATAAGAAAGGTGCTGGATAATAAGTTTTACCGGTCTTTTTCTCTTGACGTTCTTCAATCAAACGTGTGATGGGATGCAAACTAGATGATGTTTCATTTACATAACTGATTGAACCTGTCGGCGCTACAGCTAAACGGTTCTGATGGTATAAACCATCTCTCATTACCACTTCTTTTAAAGCTGCCCAGTCTTCTATAGTAGGCACTTGGATTCCATCGAACAAATGTTGAACTTTTTCACTTGAAAAAACAAAATTTTCGTTGATGTACTTATCAAAATAAGTACCATTCGCATACGATGATTTTTCAAAATTATAAAATGTTGTGCCTCTTTCTTTTGCTACTTTATTACTAGATACTAACGTATAGTAATTTAATAATTTAAAGTACACATCTGTAAATTCAACTGATTCTGGTGAACCATAGTGTATTTGATTTAATGCTAGATACGTGTGCAGTCCCATTGCGCCAAGACCAATCGTATGGTACTTATCGTTCCCATTTTTAATTGACGGTACAGCATCAATACTTGATTGATCGGTAACCATCGTTAAAGCTCGTACCATTGTGTCAATCGAGTTTCCAAAATCAGGTGATTTCATCAAGTTTACAATATTAGTTGAACCAAGATTACAGCTGATGTCTGTTCCTAAATGCTCATACGTTTGATCGTTATTGATCATTGAAGGTTCTTGAACTTGTAAAATCTCACTACACAAATTGCTCATTGTAATGGTTCCATAAACTGGGTTTTCACGGTTTGCTGTATCGACATTAATAATATAAGGATATCCAGATTCTTGTTGCAATTTAGAAATTTCATTTTCTAATTCACGGGCACTGATTTTAGATTTGCGTATTTCTTCATTGTTCACCATATTGTCGTATTCTTTAGTGATATCGATATAAGCAAATGGCTCTCCATAGATACGTTCAACATCATACGGACTAAACAGATACATCTGCTCATCGTGTGCTGCTAATTCATAGAATTTATCCGGCACAACTAGTCCAAGAGAAAGAGTTTTTACACGTATTTTTTCATCCGCATTCTCTTTTTTTGTTGAAAGAAACGAAACAATATCTGGATGAAAGACGTTTAAATAAACGGCCCCTGCTCCATTACGTTGACCAAGTTGATTAGAATAACTGAAACTATCTTCTAGTAATTTCATTACTGGAACAACTCCGCTTGAAGCATTGTCAATTTTTTTGATTGGATCGCCAGAAGCACGTAAATTAGATAAGTTCACTCCTACTCCGCCTCCAATACGAGACAATTGCAACGCACTGTTCACAACACGACCAATACTGTTCATGTCATCTGTTGCTTGGATCAAGAAGCAAGAAACCAATTCTCCACGTCTTTTACGTCCAGCATTTAAAAATGTTGGAGTAGCTGGCTGGTATCGTTGATTTACGATCTCATCGGCAAGTCTGCTCGCCAATTCCGTGTCTCCATCTGCTAAATACAACGCATTGAATACGATTCGATCTTCATAGCGTTCTAAGAAACGTTGTCCATCATTTGTTTTAAGGGCATATTGAGTATAAAATTTAAATGCAGACATAAATGAACGAAATCTAAATTTACGGCTATAGATATCATCAAATAACGCACGCACAAATGCTCTGTCGTATTTTAATAGAAATTCTTCTTCTATATAATCTTCTTCAATTAGATAATTTAATTTTTCATCTAGAGTGTAGAAGAAAACTGTATTCGGATTCACGTGTTCTAAAAAATAAGCTCGTACAGCCTCACGATCCTTATTCAAAGGGATTTTTCCATCTACAGGTCTATTCAGTTCATTGTTTAACTTAAAATACGTAACTTCTTTTGGCTTTGTTGCTAATTTAGGTTTATCCAATTTCATTCACCGCTTTCTTTAGTTGTGTAACATCTTCTTCATTACCCTGGAATTCAAAGGTATGTAGTAATGGAACTTGATAATCATGAGCTAGATCTTTGGCTGTAAAAGCGAAAAGCTTACCAAAATTTAAATTCCCACCACCCGCTACTCCTTTAAAGTAGTTTTTATTATCAGCTGTTTCAATAAAATCATTTAATAGGTCTGTCGCTTCTTTATCATAGGTAGGGGTGATGATGATAAACGGTTCATTTAAAGCAAGATATGGATTCGTTGGCGTTAATTCCAGCGAATCCATATCTAATTTTTTAACAAACTTTCGTGTTTGGCCTGTCAAACTAATGTAAACAACCTTCATACTAATTGATCAAGGAGATCTGGACGAAATCCATTAAATGCTTCTTGTCCTTCAACTGAAATAACTGGAACAGAGCTGAACCCAAGTTCTTTGACTTCATTTAATGCTTCTTCTGATTCAAAAATATCTTTTACTTCGTAAGATACACCTTTATCTTCTAAATATTTTTTAGTGAAGTTACATTGCATACAATTTGGTTTAGAGTAAACGATAATCGTTTTCTTAGTCATCATACATTCTCCTTTGGTCTTCTTTTTTAATAAACTTTTTTCTATTTCTCTATTTGTATTCTACACTTATTCTTACCTACTGGCAAATAAATAAACCACTATATATAGTGGTTTTCCTATTGACATATTCGTTTTTTTCTATATGTAGTGTTCCAAAATGTTGCTTGTGAATATTAAAGCGTGAAAAACCTTGAGTAGAATTGTATCCCAAAACAGTTTCGTGTACTTTTCACATTTGAAAAAAAGAGAGTAAAAAATAAAAAGATAAAAAATTTTTTTTGGCTGTACATTAATTCATCATTTTAAAAAAATATAGAATATTTTTACATTTTTCTGAATAATTCTTTTAAACCGTTTTAGAAGTACCTAGATGAGAGTATCGATTATTTAGTGAACAATTTAAAAGACATATTTTTTTATTTTTACATGAAAAAAAGTTAGAAAAGCTGACTGTTCAACTTTTCTAACTTTTCATTTGATGTCTCAGGAGAGATTCGAACTCCCGACCGTCCGCTTAGAAGGCGGATGCTCTATCCAACTGAGCTACTGAGACATGTACTAGCAACAAAATTAATTATAGGTAATAATGAATAAAAAGTCAACACTTTTTACGAATTAATTTAATTTTTAACAAAGAACGTTATTTTAATTAGTTGTATTAAAAAAAAACTCAGTTTACAATGAGTCAATAGAATAGACAAGGAGGGGTTTTCATGGGATTAATTGGTGGCCTTTTAGGAAATGCTGGAAATATCAGTGAGAACGAAGCTAGAAAAAAATTAGTTGGAGTTATTTTAGAGTCTGAAGAAATTGATTTAGCTTTTAAGTTAGTCCGTGATTTGATCATATTTACAAATAAACGGCTAATTATCATCAATAAACAAGGAGTTACGGGTAAAAAAACAACTTACCATTCCTTACCTTATAAATCGATCAGTCGATTTTTAGTCGAGACAACCGGACATTTTGATTTAGATGCTGAATTAAAAATTTTTATTTCTAGCGCCAATGAACCAGCTATCACATTACAATTTACAAATGATAAACACATTACTACTATTCAACAAGCATTGGCTGTCGCTGTCCTCTAGAATACTGTCATAAAGCGTTTAGACCTAAATAGGCGGCAAGAGGAGCTAGGAATTTTTTCCTAGCTCCTCTTGTTTATTTTATTTTAATACATTTTTAAGTATTGATCTCTTTCCCATTCAGTGACTTGCTCACGGAATGCAGACCACTCAATTTTCTTTGCATTCATGAAATTTTCGTAGATGTGTCCACCTAATCCATCTTTTACAATGCTGTCATTTGCCAAATATCCTAAAGCATCATGTAATGTTCCCGGCAGATCATAAATGCCGTTTTCATGACGATCTTTCTCACTCATTGCATAGATATTACGATTGATAGGTTCTGGTGCTTTCATTTCCTTTTTAATGCCATCTAATCCTGCTTTTAATAGAACAGCCATAGCAAGGTATGGATTTGCACTAGGATCGACACTGCGCAATTCCACACGTGTAGACATCCCTCTTGATTGCGGCACACGTATTAACGGCGAACGGTTGCGACCGCTCCAAGCGATATAGACTGGTGCTTCATAACCTGGCACAAGACGTTTATATGAATTCACTGTAGGATTCACAATTGCTGTAAAAGCTCTAGCATGGTCTAAAATTCCAGCTAAGAATTGACGTGCTGTCTCGCTTAGTTCCATGTCACCATCTTTATCATAAAATGCATTTCCATCTTTAGTAAATAGTGACAAGTTAAAGTGCATTCCTGATCCGTTAACACCGTATAGTGGCTTAGGCATAAAAGTAGCATGTAATCCATGCTTTCGAGCGACTGTTTTGACAATTAATTTAAAGGTTTGAATATTATCACACGCCTCTATTGCATTAGCATATTTCCAATCAATTTCATGTTGCCCTGGCGCAACTTCGTGGTGACTCGCTTCAATTTCAAAACCTAGATCTTCTAATTGTAATACGATATCGCGACGGCAATTTTCACCCAAGTCTGTCGGAGCTAAATCAAAATAACCTCCAGCATCATTCAACTCTAAAGTTGGTTCATCTTTTTCATCTAATTTAAAAAGGAAAAATTCAGGTTCAGGTCCTAAGTTAAAATCTGTGAACCCTAATGCCTTCATTTCTTTTAGTGTACGCTTTAAGTTGGAACGAGGGTCTCCAGCAAAAGGAGTACCATCCGGATTGTAGACATCACAGATTAATCGAGCGATCTTACCAGCCCCTTCAGTCGTTTCCCATGGAAAAATCAACCAAGTATCTAAATCAGGTCTTAGATACATATCGCTTTCTTCGATCCGTACAAACCCTTCAATTGAAGAGCCATCAAACATCAATTCATTATCCAATACTTTTTTTAATTGACTAATGGGTACCTCAACATTTTTGATGACTCCTAAAATATCAGTAAACATCAGTCTCAAGAAACGGACGTTTTCTTTCTTTGATGTTTCTTCTACTTCTTTTCTCGTAAACTTAACCATACACTTTTTCTCTCCTTTTGATTAGCGTTTCCACTATCTTAATTTATCCTATTCGATTTTGATCTAGAAATGAATGGGCGGTCTTAACACTCAAACCACTTACTGCTAAAAACTCATCGTGCAGTATTTTACGGACGTCATCATCTGTCATCACTTTAGCCACTTCTTGTTCCCTAGCTTTTTCTTTATTTTCTTGCAATTCATATATCCGTTTGATTCCTGCCATATTGATTCCATCAGATAAATAATCCTTGATCTCAAGAAGAACATCAATGTCATTCAAAGAATACATTCGCCGGTTTCCTTCATTACGTAATGGATGAATCAAATCTTGCTCTTCGTAATAACGTATCTGACGAGCAGATAAATCAGTCAGCTTCATAACTGTACCAATCGGAAATACCGATCGTGAACGTCGTAGTTCTTTCTCACTCATTCTAGTCCTCCTTTCGATTACTTTTATAGAATATCAGTCTTTTTTTTCAATGTCAACAAAAAAATGAACCAAATGTAAGAAAACCTAACACGATATAACGAACGTTCAATTTATATAAAAATAATTCGTTCCGATTAAAACACAAAAATCGAACTATACCAATTATAAAATGCTAAAAAAGAACCTGTGAATAGCTTATTCACAGGTTCTTTTCGGATTTTTATTAAATAGGTCAATATAACGTTAGGTACTTATCTTTTTCCCACTCAGAAACTTGTTCACGATAAGCAGCCCATTCTACATGTTTGGCACTGACAAAACTTTTATAAATGTGGTCTCCTAATGCATTTTGCACAACTTTATCTTCTTGCAAATATTTTACAGCATTGTGTAAAGTAGAAGGGAGATCTTTTATGCCTTTTTTATATCTTTCTTCTGAAGACATACGGTAGATATTACGGTCGATCGGTTGAGGGACTTTACTTTCTTTCTTCACACCATCTAATCCCGATTGCAATAATACCGCTACTGCTAAATAAGGATTTGCACTAGGATCTACGCTCCGCAACTCTATTCTAGTAGAGATTCCTCTTGAACTTGGGATACGCACGAGAGGTGAACGATTACGAGCACTCCAAGCAATGTATACAGGCGCTTCATAGCCAGGAATCAATCGCTTATAAGAATTTACAGTTGGGTTACAAATCGCTGTATATCCCAAAGCATGATCCAATATACCTGCTAAGAAATGATAAGCTGTTTTACTTAAACCTAATTCATCCGATTCATCACACAAAACATTTCCTTCATCGTTAAACAAAGACATATTAAAGTGCATTCCAGAACCGCTTACTCCAAATAAAGGTTTTGGCATAAAGGTAGCATGTAGCCCATGTTTACGAGCAACAGTTTTAACGATCAATTTAAAGGTTTGGATATTATCACAAGCTTCTACTGCACTCGCGTATTTCCAATCGATCTCATGTTGACCTGGAGCTGTTTCATGATGGCTAGCTTCAATTTCAAAGCCTAATTCTTCTAGTTGTAAGACAATATCACGACGACAATTTTCACCTAAATCTGTTGGTGCAAAATCGAAATAGCCGCCATTATCATTTAATTCAGTTGTGGGTTTTCCATTCTCATCTAATTTAAACAAGAAAAATTCTGGTTCAGGTCCTAAATTAAAATCTGTATAGCCTTGTTCTTCCATTTCTTTCAGAACGCGTTTTAGATTGTTTCTAGGATCTCCTGAGAAAGGCGTACCATCTGGGTTGTAAATATCACAAATTAAACGAGCAACTTTTCCATTTACTTCTTCCCAAGGGAAAATCAACCAAGTAGATAGATCAGGGCGTAAAATCATGTCACTTTCTTCAATTCTTACGAATCCATCAATGGAAGAACCATCAAACATCATTTTATTTTCCATAACTTTTTCCAATTGACTAATTGGAACCTCAACATTCTTGATGGTTCCGTCAATATCTGTAAACATCAATCTTAAATAACGAACATTTTGTTCCTTGGCACTAATTTCTATTTCTTCGCGTGTAAAATTCTTCATTTTGGTTATCTTTACTCCCTTTTGTAATAGTTTTTTTTATATTTTCACTATGGAAAATTAAAAGAAACGTGAAGGACCTTTCGGACTCATTCCTCGTAGAGCTAAAAATTCATCTTGTAGAATTCGACGAACGTCTTCATCCGTTAAAACAGATTGCTCTTCGTTTTCAACTTCTTTTTCTTTTAATTCATAGATACGTTTTATTCCTGCCATATTGATTCCATCTGCTAAATAGTCTTTGATTTCCAGAAGAACATCTACATCATTTAAAGAATACATTCTTCTATTCCCCTCATTACGTTCAGGAGAAATCAATTCTTGTTCTTCGTAATAACGAATTTGACGCGCAGATAAGTCCGTCAATGTCATGACTGTTCCAATTGGAAATACAGACATGGAACGCCTTAGCTCTTTCTCGTTCATGACGATCCTCCCATCTAGCATATTACTACAGTAACAATCTCTTTTTAAAATGTCAAAAATCTTACATCACCGAATTCAATTTCAAGAGTAATCAACGCTTAGATTATTTTAAGATTGGAAAAACAATTCTTCTACAGCAGAACTAACTGCTAACTTGACATGCTCATACGTCAACCCACCTTGGACGTATAAAGTATACGGCGCTCGAATAGGGCCATCAGCTGTTAATTCCATACTTGAACCCTGTATAAAGGTTCCTGCTGCCATAATGACATCATCTTCATAACCAGGCATGTAAGCCCCAATAGGAGAAACATGTGCATTGATAGGAGAATATTTTTGAATCGTCTGCGCAAATTTAACCATTTTTTCTTTGTCATTCAACGAAATCATTTGAATTAAATCCGTTCGTTTATCATCCCATTTTGGCGTACTTGCAATACCACAAGCATCTAAAAGGGCAGCTGTATAGACAGCTCCTTTTATGGCTTCACCCACTGTATGAGGAGCCATGAAAAAGCCTTGATACATTTCTTGCAAGCTATATAAAGAGGCGCCAGCTTCTCTACCAATACCAGGAGTGGTCAAACGATACCCGCAAGCTTCAATCAGTTCTGTTTTTCCAACAATGTACCCACCTGTTTTAGCTAAACCTCCACCTGGATTCTTGATCAATGATCCAGCCATCAAGTCTGCTCCAACTTCGATTGGTTCTTGCTCTTCTACGAATTCCCCATAACAATTATCAACAAAGACAATAATTTCTGAATTGATTCCTTTAACAAATTGAACCATTTCTTTGATTTGGCTTATCGTAAATGACGGTCTGCTTGCATACCCTCTAGAACGTTGGATAGCTACCATTTTCGTTTTCGCATTTATTTTTTCTTTTACTGTTTCAAAATCCACTGTTCCATCCGACAATAAATCTACTTGATCAAAGCCCATCTGGTATTCTTTAAATGACCCAATGCCATTTCCTGTAACACCCACGATTTCAAGCAGTGTATCGTAAGGAGTCCCAGTGATATACAACAAATCATCTCCTGGGCGCATCACACCAAATAAAGCCGTTGAGATAGCGTGTGTTCCAGAAATGATTTGCGGTCGAACTAAACCCGCTTCAGCTCCAAAGACTTCAGCATAAACCTCTTCTAAAGCGTCTCTTCCAAAATCATCGTACCCATATCCTGTAGAGGGAGTAAAATGTTGTTCTGTAATTTTTTTATTTCTAAAACTTTGCAAGACTTTATTTTGATTGAATAACGCTATTTCATGGACCTGGTCATGGATAGGCTTGATTTTTTCTTCTACTGCTTTAATTTTATTAATTAATTCGGGTGCATAGTGCTTGTTCCAACTCATAACGTTTGATTCTCTCCATTCCATTTCGACTCTGCTTTCGCATAGCCTTTTACTACATAAACATTTTTTTCTTCATCGTATTCTTCGGAATCAACCAGTGTTTCTCTTTTTAATCGAACCAACTGTTCTCCACGACTAACTTCAACTTCGATCCGGTATGGGACCATCAATTCTTTCATTTTGTTCATGATCTCAGACAGTAATTGATCGATATCTCCAGGAACATTCGCCGAGATAAAGACATTAGGGAAAAGAGATGGATAGAACGCTCCCTCAACGAGATCTTTTTTATTGTACACAGTAATCATCGGAATAGATTCCATACCTAATTCTTTCAACAGCTGAACTACTGTCTGTTCATGTCCCGCCATATTTTCAGCAGAAGCATCTACTACATGCAGCAATAGGTCGACACCCTTCGTTTCTTCTAAAGTTGATTTAAAGGATTCAATTAATTGGGTTGGCAAATCTTGAATAAAACCAACGGTATCCGTTAAGGTTACCGTCATTCCGCTTGGCAGCAGTAATTGACGAGTTAACGGATCTAAGGTCGCAAACAATTGATTTTCTTCGTACGTATCTGCTTGAGTTAATTTATTTAACAAGGTAGATTTCCCAGCATTTGTATACCCCATTAAACCAATTTGAAAGGTTCCGCTCTCCTTACGTTGTTCACGCGTACGACTGCGGTGTTTTTCAGTTTCAGCTAGATCTCGTTTGATATCGGTAATTTGATCACGAATATGACGACGATCCGTTTCTAATTTTGTTTCTCCTGGACCACGTGTTCCAATTCCTCCACCTAAGCGTGACAAATTGATTCCTTGACCGGCTAATCGTGGCAACAAGTATTGCAATTGAGCTAACTCAACTTGTAATTTACCTTCTTTACTTTTAGCCCGCATGGCAAAAATATCCAAAATCAATTGAATACGGTCAATTACTTTCACATCATCCAAAAGAAGTTTTTGGATGTTTCTTGTTTGCCCAGGTGTTAGACCTTGATTAAATATAACAGTATCTGCTTCTAGTTCATCCACCAAAGAAATCAACTCTTCCATTTTCCCTTTGCCTAAAAAGGTACGTGAATCGACTCGATCTCTTTTTTGGGTAAGTTCCCCTACTACTTCTCCAAGTGCTGTTTCTGTCAGTTGTGCTAATTCTGTCAACGAATAACGGAAATCTTGATCGTTTTCTCTTGTTTGTACCCCCACAAGGATGACGCGCTCTACTGTTTCAGCTGTTTCTTTTGTTTCCATTCCGTTCACCTTCTATTCTAATATTTTAATGACATGAATAAACTTATTCTTTTAAAAATATTTTCACTTCATTTTTGATTTGTTCCTCTTCTTCCGGAGAAGCCAATAGATCAAACCATTCTACGTTTTCTAATCGATTTTTAAACCACGTAAGCTGACGTTTAGCGTATCTTCTTGAGTTCTGTTGGATTGCTTCTTTCGCTTCTTGTAAAGTAGCTTTTTTTTCAAAATAAGGAACCAATTCTTTGTACCCAATCCCTCTTGAAGCTTGGGCGTCTGGTAATTGTTGTTGATACAGCCACTCAGCTTCTTGAATCAAACCTTCTTCAAGCATATGATCTACACGAAGATTGATTCGCTTATACAATTCTTCTCTATCAGCCGTTAACCCAATAATTTTAGCATCATAAAGCCGTTCTTTCTCTTTGCGTTCACCTTGATAACTAGAAAAAGGTTGACCCGTTACATGATACACTTCAAGAGCACGAATGACACGCCGACGATTATTAAAATGGATATTTTCAGCAGCAATAGAGTCCACTTTAACTAACTGTTCCCATAAATAGCGATTCCCTTTTTCTATAGCTAATGCTTCTTGCGCTTCACGAAAAGCTGGATCATTCTCGCCACTGCCGCCAAAGGTTACATCATATAGCAAAGATTCAATATACAATCCCGTACCACCCACAATAATTGGTACTTTGCCTCTGGCAGAGATTTCCTCAATCAAAAACCGCGCTCGCTTTTGAAAGTCGGATACTGCATAACTCATTGCGACATCTACTTCGTCAATTAAGTAATGCGGGATTTCTTGTTGTTCTTCTTTGGAGACCTTAGCTGTCCCAATAGTTAAGTTGCG
Organism: Carnobacterium sp.; assembly: GCF_040274425.1. Taxonomy (NCBI): domain Bacteria; kingdom Bacillati; phylum Bacillota; class Bacilli; order Lactobacillales; family Carnobacteriaceae; genus Carnobacterium; species Carnobacterium sp. The sequence goes on along the minus strand of NZ_JBEMBC010000005.1, from coordinate 39,366 downwards.
GTAAATCTGCATAGAATCACCACTAATGATCTCACCGTTGACAGCTTTAGCTAAAGAGAGGCTTAAGCTTGTTTTTCCAACAGCCGTGGGTCCTACAATGATAATGATTTTTTTCTTTTTCACGCTATTCTCCTTCATACTACCATTTATTTCTGATTTCAAGAGCCTTCTGAGGGTAATCAGTAATGATACCTGCTACTTGTTTGCTTAAACAATATTGAATATCTTTGCTTTTATTGACGGTCCAGACACGTACCGGGATCTCTGGAGTTTCAAAAAGACTCTTGTTTTTGAACCAACTCAATTTAGGATGCCACATCCTGACTGGGATATCCGAACCTAAAAAAGCAACATTTTCACCATTATTCTCAAATAATAGAGCGATCTTACAAGAAGAATCCACTTCTTTTAGTCGGATCAATGTTTGATAATTAAAACTAGAATATTCTACAGTAAAGGGCCATTTTTTTTCAGCTGCAAAGGTTATTACTTTTTCCTCAATACCGGGATATGAATAATGATCTGTTTTTAGCTCGATATTGACTAATCCTTTGTAGTCAATTTCTGCAAGAAAATAAAAAACTTCCTTTAAGGTTGGGATACGACAATTAGTGTATTCAGGAGAAAACCAACTGCCTGCATCCATTTTTTTCAGTTCCATTAACGTTAAATCTTGTACTCTGCCTTTTCCATCTGTTGTCCGATCAACCGTTTCATCATGAATAACGATTATTTCTTTATCTAAACTTAAATGCACATCTATTTCAATACCATCGCTTCCCACTTGAATAGCTTCTTCGATTGCTTCTAATGTATTCTCTGGATGTGTTCCTTTGCTTCCACGATGAGCAATAATTTTCGTTTGGTTCATAACGTATGGTCCCTCCATTGCTTACATTCTTAATAATTATAGCATATTTCTATTCTATGCCCTATAGATAGCTCTATTTCATCTTATGAAACAGTCGTCTTTTTCTCTAAAGTAACGTACAATAGAGTCTGTCAGAAGGAGGAATTGAGATGTATTTAACGATTGAAGAAACTGCAGAGTATTTAGATCTTTCCATCACCGATATTACACGACTTATTCGCGAGAAACAGATTCGTACCTTATCAGATGGCGAAACCATTTTAATTTATAAAGAACAATTCAATTTATATTTACAGGAAATTGAAAAATATAAAAAAGACTTACAAGATTATTTAAACGAACCTATTCCTGAAGACATTGATATAAAAGACGAAGATTAAGCCAACATGGAAGCGCCCCTCAGTTCTATTCCCTAACAATTCCGTTAGAATAAGTATAAAAAAACTTCCACTAATAAGTTATTAGCGGAAGTTTTTTTGACTATTAAATTTAATCGTTTATTTATACTTTAGTGTGTTGCTTTCGTTTTGCCAGTCCAATCACGATAGCCACCTTTAAGATGGTGAATATCCTTGTGACCTTCCTTACGCAAACGGACAGCTGCTCGTAAACTAACTGCTTTATTATGATCATAAAGATAAACAGGTTGGTCTTTTCTTATTTCAACGATGCGTGTTTTCAAAGTCGAATAAGGAATATTTCTAGCTCCTAAAATGTGTCCTGCGTCATAATCTTTTTTCTCACGGACATCAATTAACTGAACTTTTCGCATGTCTTTTTTAAATTCTTCCTCTGTTAATTCTACTGAAGCATTTTTACGTCTGAAATAACTATAGATTTCGTAACCTGCCCATACAATAATGATGATCCATAAAACTATATTAATCAATTGACCTATATCCAATTCTTACTTACCCCTTTCAACTCGTTCTACAGGGATAATTGTACACAAGAATGGGGTCTTTTACTAGCTTTTTTTATTACCAGCGTTTTTTACAGACTTTATTATGCACTTAATTAGGCATACTGATCAATGAATAGACTTTTTTCGCTTCTATATCTATAATACTTTCAAATCGCCAACCATATAAGCTGTATTTTCCGTTTTTTGACATGGTAATCGGAGCATTATCCGGCAACTCCAAAATAGGCTTAATCGTTTTTTCATCGAAATCCAGTTGTCCAAATTCAAAATTACCAGTTTCAAGTTCTAATTTCGCCGCTTCTTTTGCAAATACTCCGTAAACGGGAGTATTTCGTGCAGCCTGACTTAAATAAGGAAAAACAAGACGATCGTTCATGGTTACTTTAGGAATTGTCATAAATGACTGATCCACCATAAAAGGGTATTGGTAGTTCAAGAGTAATTCATCGTCTGAAAAATCGGAAGGTGTGTAGGTAATGAAAGTATCCTCATGAACAAAAAAATCAGAAACCTGATTCTTTAATCGTAAAGATTCATTCGTTCGAGTATCCCCCATATAAAGATCACCTGTTTCAAGAGAAAAATCATCTTTATTATCTACATATAAATACAAATTGGAAGAATACCAGGCAGGGGTCAACGAAGCAGAAGGAACGGGTACAACTTCATTAGTCTCAACATTCCAATTGCCAACAACTATTTCTTCTTCTGACTGATAATAAGAAATGAATATCTGATTTTGATTTGCTGGGTTCCAGTTTACATTAATAAATCCTTTAGTTACTAATGGCAATTTTTGTATAACCGTTCCATTTAGATCAATTATTCTTAACTCTCCACCATCTTCACCAACAACTTGAATCAACACTTGTTGCTGATCTTCTGAAATAACAGCGGTTAAAATAATGCCATCTGCTTCATAGACAGGCTGAATCTCACCTGTGAAAATATTAAAAATAGATAAGCTGTCATTATTTATTTCACCAGTGTGTAGCAAAACATCTTCATCTGACATCCATCCAATTACTTTTCTAAAACTTTCATACTCTATTGGGATCTCCTTATATGACAAAGGATTTTTTTCTGGGTCAGGAGCTTCAGTCGGTTGTTTTTTAGTGCAACTTATTAAAAATAAGGTCGCGGAAAAAAGTAAAATAACTAAGCTAAAAATGATATACTTTTTCTTTTTTCTTTTCATTCTAATCACCTTATTTTTGATTTATTTAGGGTTCTCCCTCTCGAAAGCATTCTCGTCATCTCGTTAGATTATAACATACGCTATACGTTTAAACACTCATTACCCTTTATATAACAGCGTCAATGAATGTATCCCCATACAAAAACACACTTCTAGATGAATAAAAAAGATGGCTTCAGTAAATTACCGAAGTCATCTTTTTTATTCAGTATAGCCTTACTTTTTAATAGCTAAAAGGATGCTTAAATCAAAGAGTTCCATTTAAATGTTCTTTGATTAATGAACTGGCTCCAACTACTCCTGCATTGTTTCCTAATTCAGCTAATCTAATTTTTGTCGTTTCACGAATAGTTGGATAAGTAAATTTATCAAAATAGGTTTTGATTTGATCAATTAAAAATACTCCAGCATTAGAAACGCCTCCACCAATTACAATGGTAGATGGATTTAACGTATTTGCAACACTCGCACATGCTAAACCTAAAAAGTAAGCTACTTTTTCTACCACTCGAACAGCTAATTTGTCATTTTCTTTTGCAAGATCAAAAACATCTTTGGCTGTTATTAATTGACCGTCGTCAATATTATATTTCAACTGTGATTCGCCAGCGTAATCTTCTGAAAAATCTCTAGCTAAACGTACAACTCCTGTAGCACTTGCTACAGTTTCCAGACAACCTTTCTTTCCACATGTACAATCATGCCCCTCTGGATCAACTGTAATGTGTCCAAGTTCTCCTGCTGCACCAGCAACACCATGAATCAAACGGCCACCAGCAATAATTCCACCACCAACACCGGTTCCTAAAGTGATAAAGACAACATCTTCTTCATTTGCTCCAGCACCCTTCCAGCGTTCTCCAAGAGCCGCTACATTTGCATCATTATCAATAGCAAAAGAAATTCCTGTGCCCTCTTCGATTAATTTTTTAACTGGTTGGCTTGTTTTCCAATTCAAGTTGTACGCACCAATAACAGTTCCGACTTTACGATCGACCGTTCCTGGCGATCCCATTCCAATACCAATGAAGTCATTTGGAGTTAATTGATATTTTTCAAGCTGCTCATTGATCGATTCAACAATTGCTGGAACAATTCGTGATCCATTTTCCGTTGCGTCTGTTACAAGACTCCATTTTTGTTGAATATCCCCTTCACTTGTTAGAATTGCAAATTTTACAGTTGTTCCACCTAAATCGATTCCAATGATTTTTTTTGTCATAATACTTCTTCCTCCACATTCAACTTATTATTCTTTTGATTGTTCTTCTTCTTTACGATGCTCTTGTTTTAAGATCAGTAACGCAGGCAAATATTCATCATTTTCTATCAGCCCATTTTCGTGCAATTTTTTTAATTCAACCATCATTAATTCAATATCCCAAATTCGTTTTCCGATATACACATAAATACCAAAGCGTTTCAATAATTGTTGTACATTATATAATGTTCTCATTACTTCACTCCCTAAAGTCCAAATAGAGGGACAGCGGTATTAAGGTATCCTATATAGGCTAAAACAATAACCATTAAGAGAAAAAGGCCGCCATAAATCAAACGCTTATTTCTCCATGTTTTTAATGGATTAGGCACACTGATTGCTGTGGCAAGTAAGAACCCGCCTAACAAGCCCCCTAGATGCCCGGCCATATCAATAGAGGAACTAAATATTCCAAATACAATATTGATAATGATCAACGTACCAAAACTTTTTGCCATCTGTTGGATTGCAGGATTGTGTTTAAACGTCTGTCCAAGCATAATCGTCGATCCAAATAGGCCGAATAAAGCTGTACTAGCACCGGCAGACAAAGCGTCACTAAACGCAAAACTTGCAAGATTTCCAGCTATACCGCTAAGTAAGTAGATGCCAGCAAATCGTAAATGGCCAAACATACCTTCTAATTGTTCCCCTAAATAATACAGAATTACTGAATTCATTAATAAATGAATAAATCCGATATGCAAGAACATCGGTGTAATCAATCTCCACCATTCTCCTAAAACAATATACGGGTTAAACTTTGCTCCATATTTTACTAATGTAGCAACATTGGTGCTTCCACCATCTAGAGTCATTAAAACAAATGCCAAAATTTGAATTATCAAAAAAGCATAGGTTACGACTGGTTTTCTAAAAAAACGCTTTAATTTCATTTGGGTGTTGTATTCCAAACTATCAACTCCAATCTATTACTAAATGAATCAGTTAACCATCAAACTTATCAAATAACCTCTACTATTTATTATAGCATAAAGCTGCTTATTCTTAACAACAATACTTAAGTTCTTGCTATAAAAATAGACATATAAAAATACTGCTGAAATTTAGGTGGTCAACCAAATTTCAGCAGTACTTCATCAATAAACACATCAGCAGATGAGCTTATTCCATATTTCCAATGTCTTTGCTTAAGTTGCTGATAGCGTCTAAGTTTTCTTTCGTATGATTATCTTCAGAACCCAAATTTTCTTTATTCGTATCTGTTTTTGAAGTTGAATCGGATTTAAGAATTGAAATGGTAACGATTTGGCCTGGATTTAAATAGTACGAAACGCCTTTTTCATCTTCTAACAAAACAAAACTTTCTAACAATTCTCCATCTTCATCTGTTACTTTATTTAGCAATTGTTCAGCAGAGCTATCAAAGATCACATTCGTTCCATTACTTAAATGCACTTCACTTTTATCCATCCTCAAAACCACCTTTTCATTTATTGCTTTTAGTATAGCAAATAGAAGTCATTGAACCTAATGCTATGCTTTCAAATTAATTTTCTCCATATAAAAAAGCTGAAAGAATTTCTTTCAGCTTTATCTATATAAATCTCATTTTTTTGCGAATTGAAATAACAAAAATGTTATTTTGTTTCACGATGTAAAGTTACAACACGTTCGCGCGGGCAGTATTTTTTGAATTCAACACGGTCCGGACTGTTACGTTTGTTTTTCTTTGAGATGTAATTACGTTCTTTACATTCTGTACATTCCAATGTGATGTTTACACGCATGATTTTCCCTCCAAGCATTAAACAGTATTTGAAGACATAGTTGTTGTCTTCTGACTTAAATATCATATCACTTTTTGTATAAACATGCTAGTATTTTTTTAGAGGTTGTAAAGTTTTTTTACTTTACGCCCCTTATTCCAACCTAATTATTATCCATCAATACACTAGCTAATTCATTATAATCCATTTCACTTGATACTTCATAAGAACCAGGACGAATAAGCGCAGCATAACTATTCTCCTCTAAGAATCCATCAAAGTCAAAAGCATCTTCAATTAATCCTTGCTCTTGTAGTTGCTGACTAGCAACACTGCTTGGATCTCCATCATTAATAATAACCGTGATTTTTTTCTCACTAGGTTCAGAAGATTCCGATTCGGCACTCTCCACTGATTCGCTTGTTGCTTCTTCGTTGACAACAGCAGATTCACTTGTTGCCGTTTCTTTTTCTAAATCAGCAACTTCCCTATCAGCTAGCAAAGCTTCATACTTTTCTTGATAGGATATTTCTTCTTTAGTGGGGACAGCTTCTTCAGTCTTCTCATTTTCAGAGGCGATAGGTTGAACATCATAAAGGAAAAGTCTATATCCTGCAAGAACAATAGCAGAAACTAAAAATCCTAATGCTAAGTAACGTAATGCCGGTTTACTCATGTTATTATTCTCCTTTATTAGGGATTAATTATTTTTAACATACTCATCGATAACAACTTTTACAGTTGCTTCAGATAAACGTGTTTGCATAACAATGTCTTTCACTGCTACACCTTGTGTGTATAAACTGACTACATGTTTCTTCAAAACATCATGAATCTTAGCTGAAGTTGGCGTTTCTGTTACTTGAATATTTAATTCTTCTTCTAAAATTGAAACACGTTTTTTCAAACTATAAATGTCTTGTAGCAATTGCAGAGACAATTCTTCAAATTCTTCTTTAATTTTCTCGCCATTATCTTTTTTATAAAATGACCAGCCAATTAATGCAACCGCAATGACTAATAAGATAATCACAATTATCCATAAGTCCATCAAATTCACCTCTTCTTTTTAATCTCAAATTCAAGTTTAACATACCTTAGTTAAAAAAAATACTTTGTAAAATAAACTTAATAATTTAATGATTTAGCAATGTATCTTGCCGAATTAGGAAAAACCAGCATTTGAATCTACAATTATTAGGTACATTTCTGATTTTTGTAAAATAAAAAGACATCACCAGAAAATCTGGTGACATCTTTTTATTTTAACCTCTTATTCTTCAGTGTCTTCATCATGATCTTCAGCAATTTCTCCCGAAAGGTCTTTATAATCGCCAACTTGGAAGTAAGCATCAAAAACTTTTCGAGCAACAATTGTATTTTCATGATTGCTATTAGTGTTCGGCAGATAAGGAACAATAACAAATACCGCTATTTCAGGATTATCATAAGGAGCATATCCGACAAATGTTCGGTTTGTTACACTTTCCCCTTTTCTACCTTCAACAACTCCATCATAAAATGCTTCAGCAGTTCCGGTTTTACCGGCAACTGTATATTCAGTACCCGCAAAGTAACTTGTTGCTGAACCGTTAGCCCCATTTGTCACTTGATACATCCCTTGTTGGACACGATTCATTTCCTCTTCACCAACGTCAACAATATTCAAAACTTCTGTTTCTAATTGCGTTTGAATAGCGCCCATATTTCCATTTGCATCCGTCTCTCTAATTTCGTCTATTAAACGAGGGGCAATCCGTTTTCCACCATTTGCAATCGTTGAAACGTATTGCAGCATTTGGATTGGAGTATACGTATCGTACTGTCCAAATGCAAATGTTAAGGCTAAACCTGGATTTTCTGCAGTTCCTATGAATCCAGAACCCTCACCTGGCAAGTCAATTCCCGTTTTTATACCTAATCCAAACTGAGCATAATAACTCCTCAATTTTTTTATAACTGCTCTGTAATCAATATCTAACGCCATATTTCTATAGTAATCGTACTCTCCGCCCATCCGCAGGGCAATTTTTGACATATAAACATTTGAAGAACGTTCCAGTGCTGAAATATCATTTACTGCGACACTGCCAGAACGATTAAAAACTGAACTAATAGTGTTACTACCTCTAATCATTAAAGGTTCATCAATTAACGTGTTATCTGCCAGGGTGATAGCTCCATCCATGTATCCAGCCAGTACAGTTGCCGGTTTGACTACTGAACCCATTTGAAAACTCGAATTAATAATATCTAATGTAGCATCCTCAATTTCACCAGTTTTTGCATTCCGTTTTTGACCAGTCATCGCTAAAATTTCACCATTGTTTGGATCAGCTGCCACAACATATATACTGTTATTCAGCCCTTCGCTTTCAGTAGCTACAGATTGCTTAGCAATATCTTGAACAATTTTTTGAAAATCCATGTCAGTTGTTAAAACAAGATTATCGCCTTTTTCACCCGCATAACTTTGGATCGTATTGACGATATCTCCATTTTGATTCGATTCAGTTTCGGATTTTGATTTTGATCCGCTTAACACTTCTTCATATTCCAACTCAAGGTAACTTTTCCCAACGCGGTCATTGCGTGCATATCCTTGGGCTAAATAAGTCGCAGCCTTGTTCTCTGGAAGACCTTCAGATTCGCTTGTAACATCTCCAAGGATACTCCTAAGCATGTTACCTTCTGGATATGTTCTGACCCAATCCGTACCGGTATCGATTCCTGGTAATGACAAAAGATTTTCACTTACTTTTGCGATTTCGTCATTCGTCACATTTTCACTTTTAATGTTGATCGTTGATAAAGCGTAACCGCCATTCATTCGTTTAAAAATAGCTGCCGCTTCTTGTTCTTCCTCTGTGAATTGAATATCCTCATCTGTCACACTATCTACTTGAAGTTGATAAAGTTCTGCTCCACTTAAAGATTTCTTCTGTTCTTCACTAATGCGTTTATTCACTTTTTTTTCATCCAGAGCGATCCAAAAATCTTTTAAGTCTCGTTTTGACAAATCAAAATCACTATCTTGTTCAAATTCCGTAACATTCGGCATTTCGATGTATTGCGCTAAATTCACAGCGATTTTTGCCATATCTTCACTAGAAACACCTTTACCTCTAGTATAAGTAATCGCTTGAAGAGCTTCATTTCCGACTAATTTACGGTGCTGACTATCGTAAATTTCACCTCGAGGAACGGTTCCAGTTGCTAAAGTAGTCTCAGTTCGCTGAACTTCTGTTTCAAATTCTTCACCCTTAACAATTTGCAAATAACCCAATCTAAGGATCAACATAGCAAACAGCAAAAATACCGTGAAGAATAAAAAATTCAACCGAAAAGGAATATGCGATTTTTTCTTCTTATTATTGTTTTTAGTTGTTTTCAAAAAAGACACCTTCCTGTTCAAATTACTTGTCTCATTGTATCAAATTTGTTTTGAATTAACTACTGATTAAAGAAAACTTTAATTATTTCATCTCATTCTATGCTATTCTAGTACTTGGAAGAATTACTAGTTCGTTATTGGAGTTGAAACTTATGCAAAAAACAATGCAGACCTTTATTCAAAAACAATGGCCCTTGTTGTTAGCTTTTTTTGTTCCTTTCTTTACGATGTCGCTCATTTACATTTTTCAAGGCGTTTATCCTTTTGGAAATGATTCTCTACTAACAGTCGACTTAGGTCAACAATACATTGATTTTTATTCGTATTATCGACAAACCTTTTTTGATGATCCAACTACATTCTTTTATTCTTTTTCTAAAGCTATCGGTGGAGATATGGTAGGGTTATGGGCCTATTACTTGACCAGCCCTTTTAATTTATTATTTTTACTCTTTCCGCATACTCAAATCACGTTAGCAGTGACTTGCTTGACTCTTTTAAAAATTAGTTTAGCAGGGTTAAGTTTTGGTTATTTATTAAAGAAATCCTTCGGCGGAACGGACTTTATCTTAGCCGCTTTTTCAATTAGTTACGCTTTGATGGGGTATACGATTGTTAACCAATTAAACATTATGTGGCTAGATGGTCTCATTTTTCTGCCGCTTATTGTGATGGGACTTGAACAATTGATAGCTGAAAAAAAGGGATTATTTTACTCTCTTTTTCTTGGTCTTATGTTATTTGCAAATTATTACATTGCTTATATGATCTGTCTCTTTCTAGTATGTTATTTCATTTTTCGTTTGACTGGTGTTTCTTATCCAAATGGAACTCGATGGAAAATCAAGTTTACAGACACGCTCACTTCGATTGGATTGTTCATTTGGCATTCTCTATTAGGAGCAGGATTAGCAGGGATTTTACTGCTACCAACTTTCCATTCTCTTATGGAAAGTAAAGCCAGCTACACGAAATTTGAATTTGACTGGGAATTAGCCTATCCGTTTCCAGAAATGTTATCCAAATTATTTATTGGCGCTTTTAATTTTGATCAAATGCCTTCTGGTTATCCTAATTTATTTATTGGCAGCTTAGCGCTTGTCTCATTCTTTTGTTATTTCTTTAACCGTTACTTTTCAAAAAAAGAACGATTGACCGCCTTAGTAATGATGTTTCTATTTGTTGTTTCTATGAATTTAGAAGCTTTCAACAAAATCTGGCATGCTATGCAGTACCCTATCTGGTACCCTTATCGCTTTTCGTTTGTGGTTTGCTTCTTTATGTTAATCAATGGATTTAGAAGTTTTATGCACTATGAAGGCATGCGGCCTATTAGTACACTTGTCAGCATGCTATTAACAGCCTTAGTAAGCTTTTACGTCTATAATGGTGAGTTTGATTTTATTTATACAGAACAAATTATTTTAACGGTTCTTTTTACCTGTATGGTTATCTTTTTCTTCATTATCAAACCACAACAATACACTTGGCTACCTGCTGCACTCTTTCTTCTCACCGCAGTAGAAATGGGTGTAAATGCCCAAATAGACTTATCTCGTTTGAGTTATGTCGATCAAGACAGCTTTACGGTTTACCAAACCGGGCTGGATGATAGTATTGATGCCATACAAGATATGGATGATAATTTTTATCGAGTCGAAAAAACATTTTTACGAACAAAAAATGATAGCTTTCAAGCTGACTATCCGAGTGTAACTCATTTCAGTTCAACTTTTGAGCGAACAATACCTGCCTTATTTGGTAGTCTTGGTTTTCCTGTAGGAGATGGTTTTCTTGCCTATTCTAACGGAACGCTGGTAACTGATGCTTTATTTAATATTCAATATTACATGAGCGAAAAAAATGATCTTTATCTTGCAGAAACCAACCAACCTTTAGGCGTCAAAAGTACTCGATTAAAAGATTCTTTTAGTCGGACCCAACAAGTACCTTCATTAATAGATTCTTTACTGATTCCTTCTGTTTCAGATACTAAAAAAGAGGAATTTAAACTAAATGCCATGCAGACAAAACCTGATTTACGCTCTTATACACAAATTGGCGAAACTGATAAGACGTTTATTTACGAAAATCCCAATGCCTTACCAATTGCTTTTGGAAGTTCTGACTCTATCCTAGCTGTTTCTTTAGTAGAGGATCAGCCGATTCAGTTACAAGAAGCAATTTTACAAGCTTTGACCGATAATCGTGTCACAGAGCAGTTCTTTGTGCCTAGCGATTTTGATAGTACCGTATACCAAAATGTGACCCTTTCTGATGCTCTTAACGAGAAGATTTACCGGAAACAAGTTTTGAATAACGATGCATCCGTGAGTTTTCAATTTACACCGGAAACGAATGACTCCTTCTATTTAACGCTTAGCCCAAATATTAAAGAAGAAGACGTTAACTTATTTTTAAATGGAGAACCGTTCACTCAATATGAGACATATAGAGATCAATTAGTTTTAAATATTGCCAGTCAAAATAAAGGAGATACGCTCACGTTTAAAATTGAATTAGAAGAATCTACGATACGCTTAAAAGACTTTCAACTGTATCGTTTAAATTCAACCGCATTTGAGTCAGCTATCCAATCTTTAAAAGCTGGTGGCATAGCCATCGAAGAATATAGCAACACGTCTTTTAAAGGCACTGTAGACATTCAACAAGACCAGAAAGTCTTAATGACTACTATTCCGTATAGTGAAGGCTGGTCTGTTAAAGTTGATGGTATTCCTATCCAAACAAAGAAAGCTTTAGACAGTTTATTAGTTATTCCTATCGCTGAAGGTAAACACGTTGTTGAATTTAATTATACGACACCCTTATTTTTTGAAGGAACTATTTTAACGCTCATTTCGACAATGCTACTTTTTGTAACAAGTCTTTTCTTTAAAAAAAATCTTAAAGGTGGAAACCAATGAATGCATCAATAAAAATAGCTCAACCTAGAATACCTGCCAATCTAACAGCTTCGCATTTTGATGAAATCGATCATGAAGCTTACTACACAAATTGTCAATTTAGAGACTGTACCCTGTCCAATAAGCAGCTAGAAAACATCTGCTTCCAACATGTTTCTTTCGTTAATGTGACCTTTGAACATTGCCAATTTACTCGTTTTGAATGTTTAGATGTTACGTTTGAAGGATGCAACATTAGTAACAATGAATGGATTGGGGCTATCTTCCATCGTACGACGTTCAAAGATACGAAATTTCTGGGCACCAACTTTGCTGAATCGTCTATTGTTGACGCTCAGTTTGATCATTGTATCGGGAATTATAGTTCTTTCAATTATGCTTCAATGAAGCAAGTTCGTTTCCAAGATTGTTCACTGGTCGAAAGTGAGTTTTTTGAAGTTACTTGGAAAAAACTAGATTTTGTAAGGTGTCAATTAAATCAACTGTCTATTATGCAAACTAACCTCAACGGATTAAATTTTAGCGATTCTGAATTTGAAAACTTATCTGTATCCATTGATTTAGTAAAAGGATGCAAACTAAACGCTGGACAAGCTCTGGTTATCGCCAATATGTTAGGTGTTTTAATTGTATAATCTTAAAATTATCTTCAGACTTTCAAGTATCAAAAAAATCGCAATCGTTGAAACGTTAACGTTTTGTCATTCACATTGAATCCTTTACATGGCTACAAGCATGCCTATTTTTCCAGAAATTAAAGAGACCCCGTTCCTAAAACGGAACAGGGTCTCTTTTTTCTAATAAAAGATTACTTTTTTAAAAGCATTAAAAAATTTTCATCGTCTGGTGGTATCATCATCTGAATCCGGTGAAAACCATGGTTGATTATTGTACGTACCATTATACCGTGGACTGCTGATATCGCTATTCGCTGACCCCGAGTTGATAAAATCAGATTGATGATTAAACTCTTTATTTCCTTCAATATCTGTAATAGGTTGGCCTAAGCGTTTTTTTGGATACCAATAATCCTTATCTGGATTCTCACCTAGCAACAAAACATACGTTAATTCAGACATTGCTTGATTATATTGGACTTGCTCTTCTTTAATAGATAGTCCATATTTTTCTAACGAGAAAATATCATCAGTTTCTGTGTGGTGAACTAGCCAAGTTGTCTTTTCTAACAGAATTGGGCGATTTTCGTAAAGTGGAACAGCCATTTGGAATTCATGTAAAACATCTTCTCTGTCTTTATTTGTAACGAGTGTCATTTGGTTGATGTCTTGTCCCTCTCCTAAAAGTTTGTTTATTTTTTCTATCAATGATTCTATAGACGGATAGACACCGATGAACCGTTTACTCATTTCACCACTCCTCACTGATTAAGGTGCTCCTATTTTCACACCTTAATTTTACCACAAAAGAAAACGATTACAAAACTTCGTAACGTAAGATTCTTTTAAAAAAAAAGACAAACACATGAGTGCTTGTCTTTTTAAATCAAAAATTTATTTAGCTGCTTCGTAACGTTTTGCTACTTCATTCCAGTTAACAACATTCCAAACTGCTTTTAAATAAGCAGGGCGTTTGTTTTGGTAGTTTAAGTAGTATGCATGTTCCCAAACATCTACTCCGAAAAGTGTTGTTTTCCCATCTGTTAATGGAGAATCTTGATTAGCTGTTGAAGTTACTTCTAATTTACCATTGTTAAGTACTAACCATGCCCAACCTGAACCAAATTGGCCAGCTCCAGCAGTTTCGATTGCTTCTTTAAATTTATCAAAACTTCCAAAAGTTGCTTCAATATCTTCTTTTAAAGCTCCAGTTGGTTCTCCGCCACCATTTGGTGAAAGAATTTCCCAGAAGAAACTATGGTTAGCATGTCCACCACCATTGTTACGGATAGCTGTACGGATTTCTTCAGGAACTGAATTTAAACCCGCTACTAATTCTTCGATTGATTTTTCTGCTAACTCTGGGTATTTTTCAAGAGCAGCATTTGTTTTTTCAACATATGTCGCATGATGTTTATCATGATGAAACTCCATAGTTGCTTGATCGATATGTGGTTCTAATGCATCATATGCATAAGGTAAGTTTGGTAATTCGTATGTCATAATCAATTCCTCCATTTATCTTTTTTTAAGCTTTCCCTAATAAATGTAACACCTTTCAATAAAAAACACAAAGTATTCAGATAGTTATTTTAAAAAAATAACACAATTACTTTTTAGTACCTGTAGCCTATTGAGTTTATTAAATTTAACCGCTACAATAAAATTAAGCATTATTTAGTACGTAATAGAAAATTCATTTGTTAGATCAAGTCAGGAGAGATTACTATTCAACTCATAAAATTAGTTAAAGATTCATTGTTTCATCCAGAAAAGCTAGCACAAGCTATCACGTTGAAAAAAGGAAAAGTATTTCTTTATTTTTTGTTTATCGCTTTTATCGCAACTATTCCAATTTGGATACAAAGCAATCAAATAATCAATAATTTTAGTCGAGATGGTCAAATTATTGCGGAAAGTATCCCGCCTTTTAAAATAGAAAATAATCAACTTGTTACAACTGAGCCTGTAAAGAGTTATATTTATCAAACGAATTCGATTATCTTTACATTTGATCCAAACGGAGAAAGAACCATTGAAGACGTAGAACAAGATCTAGTTGCAAACTTATTGGGAATTGCTTTTTTAGAAGACAGCCTTTATTTTGTTCTTCCAGATTACCCTATTCAATTGCCATATACTCAGCTAAACGGCTTAACAAGTGAAACATTTATTGACCTTATTTTAAATGTTCAAGCATTTGGTATTAATTTGCCACTTATTACCTTTATTCTTGTATGGTTGTCTACTCTTTTTATTACATTTTTGTATACTTTACTATACACTTTATTTGCAAACATCCTCTCTATCCTTACCGGAAGAAAGTTAAAATTTGGCGATAATTGGAAAATCGTCCTAGTTGCTTCTACATTGCCAACTCTATTCATCGCACTATTAAATAGTTTTAATTTAATACCTGCTTTTCAACTGGAAATTAAGACAATTGTAACTTTATTCATCTATTATTTAGCCATTCGAGCACTACCTAAAACGAAACTTCTATCCTAAAAAAAGATAGTAAAAAGGAGTTGAGAATGATTCTCAACTCCTTTTTTGCAATTATTTTTTCTTGTTTGCTTTTTTGATAGCATTAGCTTGACTACGACGTTCAACACGACGTTGTTTCAAGCCACTCTCTTTGATGACACGAGACATTTTTTTCTTGTATCCTGGTTTAACTTTTTTCTTGGTCTTACTTATCATACTTTTTAGTTTAGGATCAATTTTATCAGTAGCAGTATTTTCACGAGTTGTACGACGTTTACGATCATACGTATCAACTATTTCACCCTTTTGGATCATTTTTGGTTCAAAAGGAATCCCTAATTTTTCAATATCTACAATTAAGTTTTCATCGCTTGGAGCATACAAAGTGATGGCTGTCCCTTTAAGATTGTTTCTTCCAGTTCTACCAACACGGTGAATAAAGAAGCTAAGGTCTCTTGGAATCTCAGCATTGATCACATGCGAAACACCTTCAATGTCAATACCGCGTGCAGCTAAATCAGTCGCAACGACAAATTGATATTCAAGATTTTGTACTTGCTTCATGACACGTTTTCTTTCACGTGGAGGAATATCTCCATGAATTTTAGCTACTTTGATTCCTCTAGATTTAAGACCATCTGCTAATTCATCAACTTTAGTTTTAGTATTTGCAAAAATCATAACCAAATACGGTTGTCCAATCGTCAACAATTCATAAATAACGTCAATTCTATCTTTTCCTTTTGTAGAAATAAGCCAGTTTTCAATTGTTGGTGAAATAATTTCTTTAGGTTGAATTTGTTCAAATAAAGGATTAGACATATATTTTTTCAAAAACGGTTGTAATTTAATAGGTATAGTTGCTGAGAAAACAAGCATTTGCAACTTTTCAGGTAATTTACTTGCGATTTGATCAACATCTGTTAAAAATCCCATATCTAAAGTCATGTCTGCTTCGTCAATAACCAAGACTGGAGACGTATAAATCAATAGAGCTTTTTCAGTTACTAAATCTAAAATTCTCCCAGGTGTTCCGATCACAATATGTGGTTGAACTCCAGCTAATTTAGCCATTTGTCGTTTTTTATCTGTTCCACCTACGAAATTTTGTACAATAATTTTAGTAGGAGCTTTTTCAACTAATTGAAGTGCTGCTTGATAAATTTGTTCTGCTAATTCTCTACTAGGAGAAGTGATCACCACTTGCACTTCTTTGCGTGATGGATCAATTTTGTTTATTAATGGAAGTAAAAATGTATGAGTTTTTCCTGAACCCGTTTGTGATTGACCAATAACACTTTTCCCGCTTTTAATAGCTGGTATAAGCTTTTCTTGTACTTCCGTTGGTTTTGTAAAACCAATTTCATTTATTGCGTCAATTAAAAAGGGTTGTAACCCAAACTTTTCAAAGGTATGTTCCATTTTATCGCCTCATTTCTCTTGATACTCTTTTGCATCTTTTGTATTATACCATAAATACGAAGGATTCGTTACTTAAATATATTTTGCTTTCAAAAACCTCTTTTATATGAAAGCAAACAAAAAGGCTTACGTAGAACTTTACTTTCTTCCGTAAGCTTTTTTGTTTGCATGCTTCCTTATTTTTTTACATTTACTCGTTTCAATTTTGTTTTTTTACGATTTCCAAGCAATAAAGGTACGTGTTCAATTTTTACATCGGTGTATTCAAGCCCAAACCATTTTATTGGAGAAACAGAGACTTTTTTGATTGCTAATTTTATTGACATAATAAACCGACTTTTATTTGAAAGCTCCGTTTCAACTGATAACTCTTCTCGGACCAATACAAAACAAAAATCTCCAATATTTTGATTAAATTTATTAGTGGACCAACGTTGGGGTTGTTTTTCAATCGTTCCATCCATCATGAGATCTATAACTACTTGTCTTAAATAGGTGCTCACTTGTTGCGGAACTCTAAAGCCAAGAAGCAGTTGAACTTTAACAATAAAATTCGTATCAAATGTTTCTACAGTGTATTCCATAGTTCTTGGTTGATCCGTTACAAGAACATTTACAAACCAATAAACGTCCGCCCGTTTTGGTTGTTTATCAAATATAGAATAGATAACTTCATTGTCTATCATTCCAGAAGTTTCTTTGCTAGTTAGATAAACCAGATTAGTAGCATAAAGTGGAATGGATTTTTCATCTTTTATATTTCTTAAATGTTCTTTATAGTCTTCAATCCTCACTTCTTTTACAAAGTTTTTTTCAATTTTATTTGCTTTGTGCCATACGACCATAACCATTAAAATAACGGCCGCAATAATAATGGTTACAAATCCCCCATGGAAGAATTTCGAAACACTTGAAATGAAAAATATAAGTTCAAGGACACCGAAGAAGATAATCACCATTCCTGCTAATAACTTAGGGATATTTTTAGCAAGTAAGTAATTAAATAAAAGAATGGTCGTCATTAACATTGTAATCGTAATGGCTAAACCATAAGCTGACTCCATGTGTTCCGAATTTCTGAAATATAAGACAACTCCTAAACAAGATAACCATAGAATAGTATTGACAACTGGAATATACAATTGACCTTTAGAACTTGATGGATAAATGGTTTTCAAACGTGGCAATAATTTTAACTTGATGGCTTCAGAAACTAATGTATAGGATCCTGATATTAACGCTTGCGAAGCAATAATGGCTGCTAAAGTTGCTGCAGCTACCCCTATCATCTTGAACCAATCAGGCATTATTTCAAAAAAAGGATTAAAACCCTCTATTGCTTGAAATTTTTCATTATCTTTTACTTTTAAAAGCCATGCACCTTGTCCAAGGTAGCTTAGTAACAAACAAATTTTAACATATGGCCAAGTTAAGTAGATATTTTTACGACCCACATGGCCTAAGTCAGAATATAAAGCTTCCGCCCCGGTGGTTGCTAGGAATACACTTCCTAATATTAAGAATCCGGCCTTGTTATTTTCACTAAATAAAAATTTAACCCCGTAAGCAGGTGAAAGTGAACGGAAAATATCCAAATTTCCCAATACATTCACTAATCCGATTGTTCCAATCATAAAGAACCAAAGAAACATTAACGGGCCAAACAATTTGCCGATTAATTCCGTTCCAAATCGCTGAATCAAGAATAAAAAAGTAATAATAATAAGCGTGATCATAATCACTGTTTGTTGACCAGTTCCAAAAATTGCAACATAAACCGGAATCGTTCTTAATCCTTCAATTGCGGTCGTAACTGTAACCGCTGGTGTTAAGATCCCATCCGCTAAAAGGGCAGCCCCTCCTATAATGGCCGGTATAATTAGCCAAATAGCTTTTTTTCTAATTAAAGCATAAAGCGAAAAAATACCGCCTTCTCCATGGTTGTCAGCTCTTAGAGCGATCATTACATATTTAATCGTCGTTAATAACGTAAGTGTCCAAAACACTAAAGATAAAGCCCCATAAATAAACTCATCCGAAACGGAAGCAAGCCCTCCATTACCTTCTATTAAAGCTTTCATAACGTATAATGGAGAAGTTCCAATATCTCCATAGACAACACCTAAGGTTACTAACAAGCCAGAAATTGATAACCTCTTTTTTTGTTTAATGGTTAATTTGTTTTCCATTTTTCTGTTCCGTTCCTTCCGTGTTCATATGTATAGTTTACAACAGTGCAAAAAAAGCAAGCCCTATACGCAATCTTATAAATTACGCATAGGTCTTGCTTTTTAAGTTTAAACCAGTGTTTTACTAACACAGACTAGTTGATTTAAACACATGATATATGTTAGCTACTCCCCTATTCGATAGGTTTATTTAATTGTAAGTTTTGATTAACATCCTTTATTATAGTAATTTTGAAGCCATTGTCAACAACTTAATTTAGTACAACAATGTGTATTATTGCACTAAATTAAGGATAAAATTTCTACCATTTTTAAACTAGCAATTCGTCATTCTTTGTGTACTATTGTATACTGTTAATTGCACAAACTTAAAATGTGTAATAAGAGCTCTTACTTTTTAAAAGAAAGAATCAATGAATGATTGATTCTAAAAGCAGAAACCAGTACAATAGTTTTAGAAAAGATGAACGTCTTTGTTCTAGAAGAGGGGTATAAAGATAGATGACAACTGAACAGAATGTTTTATTTACAATCTTTGGAGGAACCGGAGATTTAGCAAAGAGAAAATTGTATCCATCTCTTTATCGCTTATATAAAAAAGGATTTTTGAAAGAACATTTTGCTGTGATTGGAACTGCTAGAAGAGAATGGACGAATGATTATTATCGAGAAATTATCAAAGAAACGATAAGTGACCTAGTTATTTCCGAAGAAGCTGCAACTGAGTTTGCCAGTCACTTCTACTATCAATCACATAATGTTAATGATGCAGAACATTACGTTAACTTAAAAAAATTAGCCGAAGAATTAGATGACCGTTACCAGATTAATGGCAATCGTTTATTTTATTTAGCTATGTCTCCTAACTTTTTTGGCACGATCACACAACAATTAAACCAACAAGGATTGGTATCAACTAATGGATTCAATCGTTTGATTATTGAAAAACCGTTTGGTCATGATTATGAGAGTGCCTCTATTTTAAATGAACAACTCCGAGAAGTATTCGATGAAAATCAAATTTTCCGTATAGATCATTATCTTGGCAAAGAAATGGTACAAAATATTTCTACTGTACGCTTTGCAAATAACATGATTGAATCTATGTGGAATAATCGCTACATTGATAATATTCAAATTACATTGAGTGAATCTCTAGGGGTTGAAGAACGCGGTGGTTATTATGATAAAAGCGGTGCTTTAAGAGATATGGTACAAAATCATATCTTGCAAATCGTCTCTCTTCTGGCAATGGAGCCTCCTGCCAAACTTACAGACATAGACATTCGCAATGAAAAAATTAAAGCGTTACGAGCTGTTCGCCTTTTCAATCCTGAAGAAGTGAAAGAAAATTTTGTTCGTGCCCAATACGATGTTGGCACTAATAAAGATAGTTTATTGAACAAGTACCAAAATGAAGTGAACGTTGCAGAAGATTCTCAAACCGAAACGTTTGTCGCAGGTAAAGTGTTGATTGATACATTCCGTTGGAAAGGCGTTCCCTTCTATATTCGAACGGGTAAACGAATGGCCGAAAAAGGCACCCAAATCAATGTTGTCTTTAAAAATGTTCCTTTAAACTTGTTTAGTGAAGATGTTGAAGAAGAATTGCCACCGAATGTATTGACCATTTTCATTCAACCAACTGAAGGATTCTCTCTTCAATTAAATACTAAAAAAGCTGGCATCGGTTTAGAAACAGAAACCTTTGACCTTAAACACATACATTCAGTTGAAACAGTTGCAAATAGCCCTGAAGCTTATGAAAAGCTGATTTTTGATTGTTTAAATGGAGACGCAACGAACTTTACGCACTGGGATGAAGTAGCTTCTTCTTGGAAATTTGTTGATGTTATTCGTAATGAATGGGACCAAGATAAGACGAATCTTCCAAGCTATCCAAGTGGCTCTATGGGTCCGACAGAAAGTGATGCCTTGTTAGCAAAAGACGGCTTTAGCTGGTATTGGAACCCGAGTACACCTAAATAATCATATCAATATAGATAAAAAAATAGACGAAAGCAGAATTTGCTTTCGTCTATTTTTTTATTATACTGGTCTAACGGATGTTTCTAACAATCTTTCTTGATCATCAGGATCACTACCATATCTTATTCCAGTTTCTAATGAGTTAATTTGTTCCATCTCTTCTGTTGTTAAAGAAAAGTTGAATACATCACTATTTTCTAAAATACGATTGTCATGAACTGATTTTGGAATAACAACTTCTCCTCGTTCTAAATGCCAACGGATAATAACTTGTGCAGGAGTCTTGAAATATTTTTGACCGATCTCCAATAGTATTGGATGGTTTAAGAGGTCAGATTTCCCTTGTCCTAAAGGACCCCATGCTTCATGAATAATGCCATTTGCTTTCATATATTCATGCAATTCGTTTTGCGGGAATTCTGGATGTGTTTCAATTTGGTTGATCATTGGTTGCATCAATCCTTGATTTTTAAGTTCCTCAAGGTGATGGATTTGGAAGTTAGACACTCCAATCGCTTTGATTTTTCCTTCTTCATACAATTCAACAATGGCTTTCCATGTTTCAACATATTTTGGAGCAGCCCAGTGAATTAAATACAAATCTAAATAATCTGTGTCTAGACGATCTAGACTTTCTTGAAATGCTACTTTTGTTTGTTCATAACCTTGATCGTAATTCCATACTTTAGAAGTAATAAAGACTTCTTCTCTTTTGATTCCTGCTTCTTTTAATCCACGGGCTAAATATTCTTCATTGCCGTAAATTTTAGCTGTATCAAAATGACGGTAACCGACTTCGACTGCATATTTAACAGCATCCACTAATTCAGCTTCATTTTTCATTAAAAATAATCCTAAACCTAATTTAGGAATTTTGACTCCATTGTATAATTCAATACTTTCTACTAACGGTTCACCCATTTACTACACTTCCTTCGCTATCATTTTTACATTAATAAGTTTAAACCATTTTGACTGGTATTTACAAGCGAGACGAATCTAAGTCAACTTGTTCATAAAAAAAGTCTTTTATTTTTTCTCTTAACTTTTTAATGGACCCAGCTTGATCGCTCTCGATATTCAAAACCAGTAAAGGTTCATGTAAACTCATACGCAACAACATCCACCCAGTACCATATTGTCCAGAGGTGTTTACGCGTACACCCTCTAAATTGGCAGGTTCAATTGACAAATCGGATTCTTTTTCAATAAAACGACTGAAGTCTTCCATAACCTTCTTACCAGTCGCAAGGATATCTTCTGGCAAAATTTTAAACCGTACTTCATCTGTTTCAACAGGTTGTTTTAAAGTTGTGATTAAATCAGAGAAGTCTTTTCCATCTTTTTTTAAATTTGCATCGGCCATTAATATTTTTGCAACTAAGTATGCGCCATCATCTAAAAAATAATTTTCTTCAAGTGCTGCATGTCCGCTTGTTTCAATAGCCAAGCTGGTTGTTACACCTTCTTTATTCAATTGGATCGCACGATTGATGACATTCCGATATCCTGTAATGTAACGGTCTTGTTTCCCCCCTAAAGAAGTAATAAACGATTTTAGGTGTTCTGAAGTAGCCGAACTGGTCACAATTGTCGTACCAGGATTTTCGTTTATCAAAATAGCTGAAATAACAGCAATTAAATTGTTTCGATTCAGCGTGTCGCCTTTACGGTCTACTAAGGCTGAACGATCTACGTCTGTATCAAAAATAACACCCATATCTGCATTGTGTTGCAGAACGGCTTCTTGGATACTCTTCATCGCTTCTTTATTATCAGGATTCGGAATATGATTAGGAAAATGACCATCTGGATCTAAAAATTGGCTGCCTTTGATATCCGCACCTAATGGAACCAATACTTTTTCAGCAAAAAAACCTCCTGCCCCATTTCCTGCATCTACAATAATATGGCGACCGGTCAACGGTTTTTCATACTGGTCTTGATCATTGATTCCGATTCGAATTTTGTTTACCAAATCTTTCGCATAATCATTCAACAATGGAGCCGTTGAAACTTTTCCTTGGTTGTTTTCCCAAGTAACGTTTTCCCAGTCTGCCTGTTGCAAAATAAAGTCGATATCTTCGTGTTCCGCCCCACCATCTTTAGTGAAAAACTTCAATCCATTGTATTCAAATGGTAAGTGGCTAGCGGTTATCATAACAGCACTATCACAGTTATAAGAGTCATACTGCGTAGACATAAACATCGCAGGCGTAGTAGACAATCCTACATCGACCACATTTACTCCTGCATTGTTCAGTCCTTCTATGAAGACTGCTTTGATCCGATCAGCTGACAATCGGCTATCATGACCTACAGAAACGGTCAGTGGCTTTTTGTCATCTTCTATAGCTAATTTTTTTACTTCTTTTAGCCATACAGCATACCCATAAGCTATTTTTTCAATTATTTCATTTGTTAAGGTTACTTCATGATCTGACGTTTTTATAGCTATCCCACGAATGTCAGATCCATTTTGTAACGAAGCTAAATTAAATTCAGACTTCACAATCCATCCACTCCCTATGAAATTTTAAAGATTACGCTTCGACCCATCTTTTTAAGTACTCATGCATTTTTTTAGCATCTTCTTCATCTTTTGAAATAATTAAACAAGTGTCATTGCCGCCTACAGTACCAACCATTTCTGGAAAATCAATGGCATCTAACAATGCTGCCACCACATGTGCGTTACCCGGTATAGTCATTAATACATTCGTAAACTGTACTTGAGTCAATCGAATCACAACATCTCCTAATGTAGATTGTAGCTTTTCCTCATTAGACATTCGATTGTTTTGGAATATCGTATACTTAACGTTACCATTGGATGATGTTGTTTTTACTAAATGCATCTCTTTGATATCTCTAGAAATGGTTGCTTGTGTAGCCTCAACCCCTTCTTGTTTGAGATAATGCAACAACTCTTCTTGTGTAGCAATGTCGTGATTTGTGATGATTTGTTTGATTGCTAATTGTCGATTTGATTTTTTCATACTGCAAGGCCTCCTTCTAATTTAACGATTCTTCCTTTGTAGTATACCAAACAATTGATGTATACGCTTATATTTTACGATATTTTTACAAAAAGGTGAATAAAAATTCTATTATCTAAAAAGATTGGTATTCTCCTAAACAATTTGCTATAATAAATAAAGTTCAACTATATCTGCTCTATGATGAAAAGAGTACTGTTAAGAAACATTTCAAGCGAGTTGGGACGGTGTAAGCCAACAATGTAAACTTTCAGGAACCGCACTTCGGAGAGAATAAAGCTGGTTTAAAATACAGTTTACCTGTATCCATCAGCTCATTCGGTTTTGTTTGCCGTTATCTAAAAACAAGTGGTTTCGTCATTGGACGAAGCAACAAGAGTGGTACCGCGGGAAAACCTCGTCTCTTTTTTGATTAGCATAGAATCAAAATTGGGCGTTTTTTTTATGTCTAAAATACTAAATTTTGATCGTCAAAAGACGTTCATCTAGGAGGAAAAAATATGGATTATAAATTAGGTGTTGCACAAGCTTTAAAAGAGCAAATTGGTGATGCATTACCAATTGAAAAAATTGTCAGTTTATTAGAGAATCCAAAATCTGCAGAACATGGTGATATTGCGTTCCCTGCCTTCGCTTTAGCAAAAGCTTTTCGTAAAGCTCCACAACAAATTGCAACTGATTTAGGAGGAACGGTTCATTCACCTATTGTTGAAAAAGTTGAGGTCGTTGGACCTTATCTAAACTTCTTTTTAAATAAAAAGGAAGTTAGTGCGGCCGTATTAAAAGAAATTCTTGAAAAAGGCCCTCACTATGGAGATGCTGAGATTGGTGGAAACAGAAATGTTCCTATTGATATGTCATCACCCAATATTGCCAAACCCATTTCAATGGGCCACCTACGCTCGACTGTTATCGGAAATGCGTTAGCAAATATTCTAACAAAAGTAGGTTTTAAACCTATTAAAATCAATCATCTTGGAGACTGGGGAACTCAATTTGGGAAATTGATCGTTGGTTATAAACTTTGGGGCAGTGAAGAAGCTGTAAAAAAAGATCCAATTGTCGAACTTTTACGCTTATATGTAAAATTCCATGAAGAAGCAGAAGAAAAACCCGAATTAGATGATGAAGCTCGCGAATGGTTTAAAAAATTAGAAGATGGCGATCAAGAAGCTCAAAAATTATGGAAATGGTTCCGTGAAGAGTCTCTTAAAGAGTTTAATCATGTCTACGAACGTTTAAACATTACTTTTGATTCTTTTGATGGAGAAGCTTTCTATAACGACAAAATGCAAGAAGTTATGGAATTACTGGAAGAAAAAAATGTGTTAACGGTTAATGATGGTGCTACTATTGTTGATTTAGAAAAATACAACTTAAATCCTGCATTGATCAAAAAATCTGATGGCGCAACATTGTACATCACGCGTGATTTAGCTGCAGCTATCTATCGTAAACGCACGTATGATTTTGCAATGTCTCTCTATGCAGTTGGTAATGAACAAAGCAATCACTTTAAACAATTAAAAGCCGTGTTAAAAGAAATGGGTTATGACTGGTCAGATGATATGCACCACATTCCATTTGGTTTGATTACACAAGGCGGTAAAAAATTGTCTACACGTAAAGGAAAAATCGTTTTACTTGAAGAAGTTTTAGATGATGCTGTTGCATCAGCACTTGAACAAATTGAAGAGAAAAATACAGATTTGCCAAATAAAGAAATCATTGCTGACCAAGTTGGTATTGGTGCTGTTGTCTTCCACGATTTAAAAAATGATCGTTTAAACAATTTTGACTTTACTATTGAAGAAGTTGTTCGTTTTGAAGGAGAAACAGGTCCTTACGTTCAATACACAAGAGCTCGTGCAATGAGTATCTTAAGAAAATCAGGGATTGCTGGGATCGATACAACCGTTGACTATCCTTTAGATGATACTTATAGCTGGGAAATTATCAAATTGCTAGAAAGTTACCCAGATGATGTTCAACGTGCCTATGAAAAATTTGAACCTTCAGTTATCGCTAAACACGCTATTCATTTAGCTCAAGCGTTCAATAAATATTATGCAAATAGTAAAGTACTTGCTGACGATGCTCAAAAACCTGCTCGTTTAGCACTCGTTCAATCTGTTGCAACCATTTTAAAGGAAGATCTAAGATTATTAGGTGTTCAAGCACCCGATCAAATGTAATAAACAACAAAAAGGGATCAAGACATTTTATTTTGTCTTGATCCCTTTTGTTTGTTTATTTTTTAATCTTCATCCATCCAAGAGTTCGTTAATGTAATCTTTTGAGCAAATTGTTTGTTGAATTCTCTTTTAATAAAGCGATTTTTATTCCGCTCTTCGTACCCATTGCAGATAAATGATTCTTCTTCAGTTTCAGGTTCGATCAAAGGTACAATCGCTTTACTTTTATCGGTTTTAAAGGCCACAAATGTTAAAAAAGCTGTGACCGCTAAATATTGTTCTCCGGTAAGTAAATTCTCTCCGATAACTTTACAAAAAACTTCTACAGATGATTTTCCAACACCTGAAACATAGGCTTCAATAGTAATAGCATCATTTCGTTGAATTGGATGCAAAAAATCTACTGAATCCGTTGAAGCTGTTACGGATTGTGTACGAGCATGCCTGGTCACGGCAATCGAAGCTGCGACATCCAGCATACTCATAAGCTCTCCTCCAAATAATGTTCCGTGATTGTTCAATTGATTTGGGAAGATGCTATGTGTTTGAACCACTAATGATTCGCGACATCTTTTTACAAGTCTTTTTTCATTCATCTTTAAACAGATCCATTCTCTAATAATAAAGCGATTCCTTGACCGCCGCCAATGCAAGCTGATGCAATGGCATATTTTTTTTCAGGATGGTTTTTAAATTCATAACAAAGTGAAGTAATGATACGGGCCCCAGACATTCCCAAAGGATGACCTAACGCTACAGCTCCACCATTTGGATTCAATCGATTGTACACTTTTGAACCAGATTCAATGCCTAATTCTTTCATACAACCCAGTATTTGAGCGGCAAAAGCTTCATTGATTTCTAAAATATCGATATCTTCAAGTTTCAAATCATTTTGAGCCAAAACTTTATTGATCGCATAAACAGGGCCCAATCCCATTACATTTGGGTCACACCCAGCTATTGCAAAATCAACGATTTTAGCCATTACATCTAGTCCGCGCTCTTTAGCAATAGAAGCTTTAGTAAAAATCTCAAAAGCTGCCCCATCATTTAATCCAGAAGCATTCCCTGCAGTGATCGTACCCTTGCCATCTTTACGAAAAGCCGGTTTTAACCTAGCTAAGCTCTCCATATTTGTTCCTGGCCTAGGGTGTTCATCTGCATCAATGACAGTTATGTTGCCTTTGCGTCCTTTAACTTCAACTGAAATAATCTCTTGAGCAAGACGTCCGCTTTCACTGGCTTGTGCGGCTTTGCGTTGACTATCCATCGCATAAGCATCTTGTTCTTCTCTAGTAATTGTATACTTTTCAGCAATTTTTTCTGCAGTATCTCCCATGTGATGAACTTCAGGGTATTCAGCATTGGGTTGAGCATGCATATGAAGTGCTAAGTTTGCATCAATAATATTAAAGTTTCCGGCTTTAAAGCCTTCCCATCTCGATTCAAGTGGCAAATAATATTCTGAGCGAGACAAACTTTCTACTCCACCAGCAGCAATAAAATCAACATCCATTGTCATCAATTCTTGCGCTGCTGAAATAGCGGATTGAATACCTGAACCACAAATGCGATTTACCGTCATTCCCGTTGATTGTTGTCTCAAGCCCGCCTTCAATCCTATGACACGCCCAATATTGCTTTCCTCTTGTGTTCCCATTGCTTGTCCAGCAATGACTTCATCTATCTCTTCATTCGTCAGTCCAGCACGTTTAATGGCCTCTTTGAGCGCAATTGCTCCTAGCTCTCCTGTAGGAACCGTTTTTAATCCTCCTAAATAAGCACCAATTGGTGTACGTGCTGCTCCAACAATAACAATGGGGTCATCAGTTTTAAATCTTGGCATAAATTAAACCTCTCCTTAACTTATAGGGATGCATTCTTATTCATTATAATTCTTGCAAAAAAGATTATCAAACTACATTGTCCTATTTAAGCAATATTAAGAAAAGCTTTACCTTTAGGATAATCATTGTCATTTATTCAACAAATAAGGATCAAATAAATTTGATCCTTAAGGTTATCATTAATCCAGTTTGTCGTTATCATAATGATGAGCTAATTCCATCCCTTTGAAATCTTGCTGACGAAGAGCTTCATAGATTAAGATAGCTGCTGTATTGGATAAATTCAATGAACGTACGTGCTCGTCGTTCATTGGAATACGCAAACAATCCTCTTCGTGTTCGCGCATAAATTCTTCTGGTAAACCAGTTGTTTCTTTGCCAAAAAGAAAATAATGATCGCCTTCAGTAGTTGCATAATCAACGTCACTATAGACACGATGACCAAATTTTGTGATCAAATGCAACTGACCATTTTGTGCGACTTCCATAAATGCTGCTAAATTTTTATGGTACGTGATATGGACTTCGTTCCAATAATCCAATCCGGCTCTTTTTAGATGTTTATCATCCGTTTGAAATCCTAAAGGTTCGATCAAATGCAAATGTGTATTTGTTGCTGCACATGTTCGAGCTATGTTTCCTGTATTTGCAGGTATCTGCGGTTCAAATAAAGCAATATGGTTTGCCATGTTAATCAAGTTCCTCCTAAAATAACTTTCAAATAAATTATCTTTTTTTCTCTCTTTTACTTTTAATCGTCTCAATAGCCTGTTGTATTTCATAATAGGCTTCTTTGTCTTCTTCTTTTGTTAATGCCTCTTCTAGAAATTCAATGACCAATTCATCTCTAGCAGAAACGATTTTTGCTATTGACCAAGCTGCTGTTCCTCGGATCACAGGTCGAACATCTTCATCAATGCAGCGCAATAAATCTGGTAAAGCCGATTTGTCTCGGTAGTTTCCTAATGCAATAATGGCATTACGTTGCAGTGGTTTTTTCCCACGCCACGAACCGGACATATGACCAAATCGTTCTTTAAAATCACGATTACTGATGGTCAGCAATGGTTTGAGCTTTGGCATAACACTCTCAGGATCTGGTTCCATCTCAGGATGAAAAAGAGCATTTTTCCCTTTATTATAAGGACAGACAATTTGACAAATGTCACATCCATAAATAACATGCCCCATTTTCCGTCTGAATTGTTCTTCCATCATCCCTTTTGTCTGGGTTTGGTATGAGAGACATTGTTTAGCATTGATTCGTCCATCACCCAGTAACGCTCCGGTAGGGCAAGCATCCACACAACGCGTACAATCTCCGCATCCAAAAGGGACAGGAGTATCTGCTGAAAAATCAAGGTTCGTAATAATTTCTGCTAAGTAAACATAGGAACCAAATTCTTCGGTGATCAGTAAACCATTTTTTCCGATAAAACCTAAACCTGCTCGCTGCGCAACAGCTACATCTACTAGTTCTCCGGTGTCAACCATGGGTTTATACGTAGCTACTTCTCCCGCTTCACTACGGATATATGCAATCAATTGATCCATTTTTCCCCGTAAGATATCATGATAATCGGTTCCCCAAGAAGCTCGTGCAAATTCTCCACGGCGTTCTCCCTTCACCCGAGGCGGTGGAGCATCCATTTTTGTAGGATAAGCTAAAGCAATCGAAATAATCGAACGAGGATTTTTAAATATCAACTCTGGGTAGATCCGTTCTTTGATGACTTTATGTTCAAAACCAGAATGATGCCCAAGTTCTTGCTGCTTCTCTAATTTTTCTTCTAGTTCATCAAATGGATCGGCGGTTGTAAATCCAATTTTATCTATTCCAATTCGTTTACTTTCTTCAATAATTTTTTCTTTTAATGAAGTTGCTTCCCCAACCATAAGATTCACTCCCATAAACTCAATCTTCTCGTCTATTTTAGCGTATTTTCACTTTAAAGACAAAAAATCTTTCGTAAAAATTCAACTACACTAAAAGATAGACCAACGAGGTAAAAAAGAGCACAAAAAAACGCATCGCTTCGGTGTCCAGCACTGCGAAACGATACGTTAGTTAAGCCTATTACAATTCATTAACTTTTATCAAAATCTGATGGATTCCTGATAAAAACGAATGACGTTTAAGAACTTATAGGTAATATAACATCGCTGTGGTATTGTTGCAAGTGTCTGCGGCTGAGATTATTCATGAAAACGGTATATATTAGCACAAAAGTTCACAATTCGTTCACAATGCACTTATTTTTGTCCAATTAAGACACAAACATCAATGGTGACTTTTTTTAATGGATGATCCATGGCATATTCTTTAGACTCTGGACTTGCGCCCCAACTTAATGGTGTCATCTTCATTAGGTCTGCAAATAATGATGGCGTTAAATCAAATGAATACTTGATTTTTTTTATTTCCATTGATGGAAAATGTTCTTTAAATTTCGCAATCACGACCTCATTCGAGTAAGTTTGCTTTTCTTCTTGATCACGGTAAAGCAATTGTCTTAATTCAATCAAATACTCTTTTTCAGGAACCACTTTAATCACTTGGCCGCCTTTTTTTAAAAGACGATCAAATTCTTTGTAATTTGAAGGTGAAAAAATATTTAATATCGTATCGTACTGTTGTGTAGCAAACGGTGATTGTGCTAAATCCGCAACACACCAAAAGGCACTAGAAAAATGAGTAGCTGCTAATTGAATAGCATCTTTAGAGATATCAAAGCCAATTTTTTGGCCTTTTAACCCTAACTCTGTTAAATAATCTAGTTGAGAACCTTCTCCACAGCCAACATCTAAAGTATGTCCATTTTCTTTTTCAGCAATGCTTAGATAAAGTTCATCTAATAAGGGATGAAATAAGCCTGCAGTTGCAATGTTAAATCGTGAAGACAACATTTCTTTGTCATACTCATTTTTTGTTCCTTTTAATAAGAAATAAAGTGTACCTTTTTTTGAAATATCAAAAAGATGTCCATTTATACAACTTAAACTATTTCCATTCATATCACTAAATGCTTCTTCACAAATTGGACACTGGAACATCTCGCTATTTTCTTTCATAAACAATGCAGCTGCTTCTATTTTCTTCATATATAGCCTTCTTTCATGTAAGATAGTATTTACCTTCTTATCCAGTACAATGTTTAAATACCCATCTAACAATATACCATTATTAACCGATTATTTCATAATTACTATAAAAATAGTCATTCAATCTTTTTATTTGTTTGATTAATCGAAGAGTGGTATAACAGACTTAAACAAACATTTAAAAGGAGGCTAATTTTTATGCCATGGGATATGAATGACTACCCTGCTTCATTAAAAAATTTTGACCCACTGTTACGAAAAAAAACAATTGAAATTGCTAATGCTCTTTTAGCTAATGGATATGAAGATGACCGTGCGATTCCAATTGCGATCTCGCAAGCTAAATCGTGGATGGAAGATGCTTCTAAAGACGAAAAAGAAGCTTTTGATAAAGAAAACAACCCTAAAAAAAATGATCAGCACGATACTTCAAGTGCTAATCCCAAGTTATTAGATAATCCTGTTGAAGTTTTTTATGAAGACGATCATTGGTCGGTCAAAACAAAAGAAGCCAAACGAGCCAGTGATACATTTGATAAAAAAACCGATGCCGTAAATCGAGCTAAAGAAATTGCTGCAAATAAAGACTCTGAAGTCATTATTTATAAAAAAGATGGCACTCGACAATAAAAAAACAAGACACTTGTGATGAGCTTTTCCTATCACAAGTGTCTTATCTTTTTATATGCCATTCTTTAAAAAGTATCTACTGGATTATTTTCAGCTTTAGTTTCATCAATTTCCATTTTTGCTTCATCCACAACCGCTTTTGAAATATCTTTTGCTTCTGAAGTTGTTTGACTAACTTGATCTTTCAAACTTACTGCAGTATATTTTGCTTCGTTTACAGCCTCACTTAAATTAGCTTTTAAATTTTCTTTGCTTCCGGGTACGCCATTCTTAACATCTTTCAAATCTGCCTTTAGAATTTGAGAGTCCATTTTAAGTTGTTCTGCTAATTGTTTTGAGACCAATTGCATATCTGTTTTCAAACCAACTGCTGCATCTGTTGCAATGGCTTTAAAATCTCCGCCACGTTCTTTAGCAATCGACATGTAATCGCTAGAAGATTCTTTAAGCGTTTCTGCTTTATCTCTCAGCTCTAACTGATACTCTTCTCCAGATTTAGGTGCGAATAAGTAAGCTGCTACATATGCTGCCGCTCCTCCTATTGCTGCTCCAAATAAAAATGTTCCTTTTGACATCTGTCATCTTCCTTTCTGTGATAAAACTAAAATTGAAGCTACCTATTAAAAAAATTTAGACTTCATTTACCTCTACTATCATTCTACATTTTTAGAATCAATATAACAAAAGTTACCCTTTATTGTTTCCTTTTTTACAAAGATAATTCTTTTTTCAAACTAACAAATTCAATACATAAACAAATGGCATCCATTGCTGCATCTAAATCCTCTAATGATACCGGTGTTGGTGCCAAGCGAATGCTGTTATCTTTAGGATTATTACCGTATGGATAGGTTGCACCTGCTTCTGTTACGGCAACACCAATTTCAGCTAATGCATGGACGATATCAGTTGCACATCCAACTTTGGTAGTTAAATGAACAAAATAACCGCCTTTTGGTTCTGTCCACTTTACATAGTTTTTATCCGCAAAATAAATGGTTAATTTCTGATTGATCAAATCAAATTTTGGTTTTAAAATATGTGCATGGTTTTCCATATGTTCAGAAATGTGGTTTTTATTTTTTAAAAACTTCACATGACGCATTTGATTGATTTTATCAAATCCAATAGTTTGAAAAGAAAGTTCTTTTGCCACTATGTCAATATTACGTTTACTGGCTCCTAAAGCTGATACACCAGCACCTGGAAAAGTGATTTTTGATGTTGAACAAAACATCCATGCACGATTTGGATTCCCGGCAGCTTTACAAGCAGTTAATAGATTTTTAGCTGAATGTTTATCTTTCGTCAAATGATGCACAAGATAGGCATTGTCCCAAAGAACCATGAAATCCTCTGCTGCTGTCTTCATATTAGCTAAGCGGTCAACCACTTCATCTGAGTAGGTTATACCTGTTGGATTACTATAAGTAGGAACACACCAAATTCCTTTTATAGCAGCATCATTCTTTACAAGTCTTTCTACTTCATCCATATCAGGTCCATCTTCTTTTAATTCGATCGATATCATTTCAATGCCTAAGTTTTCTGTCATTGAAAAATGACGATCATATCCTGGGCTGGGACATAAAAACTTAATTGTTTCGTTAGAAAGATGCTCTTTCTTTCTGGAAAATAGATGAGAAGTGATTGCTAAGTGCATTAAACTTAAACTAGAGTTTCCTCCAATCAAAATCTCATCCAAGTCGGTTTCTAAAAGTTCAGAAAACAACTTTTTAGCTTCAAAAATACCAGTTAATTCTCCATAATTGCGAATATCTACGTTGCCTTGACTCATAAAATCTGATGAGGAAGAAAATACGTCCAACATTGGTTCTGATAATTGTAATTGTTCCTTACTCGGTATGCCTCTTTTTATATTTAAATTCAAAGGATGCGCTACATATTTGTCATAACTTATTTTTAAGTAATCATAATATTTTTTTAACTCTTCTGCTGACTGTTTCATATCTTTGTCTCCTTTCGCTTTTACTCTTCTAAAAAAGTATAGCGAAGAACAATTAAGAAAGCAAAACAAAGTTCGAGATGAACTCTGTATTGCTTTCCTCAATTCTTATTGGAAAACCATTTGACTAAACCCGTACAAGCTAAGAAAAGAATCCCTAATACCATAAAAATACCAAACATTCCATACCCCATTAATTCCAAACCTTGTTGTAAGGCTGTATAGTCAATATCAAACATCTTTTCACCACTCTCTTCTTAAAACTTTATGAAAAGTAAGCTAGTAATAGACCTCCGGCAATTACCGAAGCAATCTGTCCTGAAACATTTGCTCCTGCCGCATGCATCAAGACAAAATTTTCTTTGTCTTCTTCTTGAGCCATTTTTTGGATGACTCGAGCAGACATTGGAAATGCAGAAATACCAGCCGCGCCGATCATAGGGTTAATTTTTTCTTTACGAAACAGATTAATAAATTTGGCAAATAGTACCCCAGCAACGGTATCCATAATAAATGCAATCAAACCAAATCCAATGATTAATAACGAATCTACAGTTAAAAATAATTCTGCCGTCATTTTAACTGAAATGGTTAAACCTAGTAAGATACTAACAATGTTTACTAACTCATTTTGAGCAGTATGACTTAATCGATCTAAGACCCCACATTCGCTTAGCAAGTTTCCAAACATTAAAAACCCAACTAATGGTAAAGAAACTGGCGCTATAAATCCGGATACAATGATAACAACAATAGGAAAAAGAATACGAACTGTTTTTGAGATAGATGATGAGGTGTAGTGCATCCGTATCAACCGTTCTTTCTTTGTTGTTACAGCTTTAATCGCTAATGGTTGGATGATAGGCACCAAAGCCATATAAGAATACGCGGCTATGGTAATAGGACCTAATAATTGTGGGGCTAATTGCAATGCTACAAAAATAGAGGTAGGTCCATCTGCCGCGCCGATAATGCCGATCGAAGCAGCTTCTAAAATATCAAAACCAAAAATAATCGCAACTAAAATAGTAAAGAAGATCCCAAATTGAGCAGAAGCTCCAAATAGCAATAAAATCGGTTTTTGCAGCAATGGTCCAAAGTCGATCATCGCTCCAATCCCAATAAAAATCAACAACGGAAATACCTCTGTCGCAATACCAAAATCAAACAAAACATTGAGAATGCCCTCTTGTTCTTGATTATTTACTAGTTGAGTAATCAAGCCAGATTGTGGAAAATTAACCAACAGTGTTCCAATTCCCATAGGAACCAGCAAAGTCGGTTCGTATTTTTTCTTAATGCCTAGGTACATTAAACATGCCCCAATGACCATCATAATGATTTGTCCAATTGAAATGGAGAGTAAGCCAGAAAAAAAAGTACTCAAAAAATCTCCTCCCTCACTAGGAATTTGAAACGGAAATAATTTATCCTTAATTTGGAGTAATCAAGATTAAAACTTCTCCAGCTTCTACCGATTGATTAGATTGAGCCTTTATTTGTGAGACGACACCATCAACTGGCGCTACAATTTCATTCTCCATCTTCATTGCTTCTAATAAACAGACTGTTTCTCCAGCTTTTACGGATTGATTTTTTTGTACCTTAACAGACAAAATCCTTCCTGGCATAGGAGATGTAATCATTACTCCATCCAATTGACTCGTGTTGTTTTTGGCAGAGCTTGCAGGTTCATTTTCTATATTTTTATCCTGTTTCCTTTCAATTTCCTTTACTGAAACCTGATATACTCTGCCATTTACTGTTATCTCATAATTTTTCATCAGCGCACTCCCTTTATCGAATTCGCTCAATTTTTGTTACTTGATAGCTCCTATCTTGTCGATCTTCATTGGCTAGAATCAATGCCATTAAAACTGCAATTATTTTTGTTTCTTCATCTTCATCCTTATCATCAAGTGTTGGGACATCTTTGTTTGTTTGGACAGATGTTTCTGTTTGATGATTGACTTTATGTTGATTTGATCGCAATTGAATCAGCTGACGAAACAATTGCCATCCAATAAGCAGTACAAATAAGACTAAAAATCCAACAACGGCAACCACAACTATATCCAAATAAGAAAAACTTTCCATTTCCTCACCTCATTTTTTAAAGATAGCCAGATATTCTAATTGTTTGTTCTTCATCTATGGTCTCTTGTTTTTGATCAGCTTTTTGGGTCAAGTATTTTTTGATTAGAAACTCTTTTCCAACTTGTGGAAATAATGCAAATGTTAATACGTCTTCATCCGTTTTAGCACTCTTTCCTATCTCTTTTTTCAAACGTTCAAATTCTGGTTGAAGGTGATCAGCTGGTCGATCCGTGATAACTGGTTCATTATGAATAATTTTCTTTCTAAAATCATCGCTGATTGGCATTGGCGGACGTCCATATGAACCATGTAAATACTCTTTGATTTCATTTGGAACCATCTTGTAACGCTCTCCCGCTAGGACGTTAAAGACCGCTTGCGTGCCCACCATTTGACTCATAGGCGTTACCAATGGTGGATATCCTAAATCTTTGCGAACTTGCGGGACTTCCTTCAAGACAGCTTCATATTTTTCAGTCGCATTGGCTTGTTTTAATTGTGAATACAGATTTGATAACATCCCTCCAGGAACTTGATACAACAGTGCTTTCGGGTCTACAGTCATCATTTTTGGATCCAATTGCTGATTAGCTAGATACTTATCTCGAATAGGTTTAAAATAATCAGCAATTTCCTCCAACAGTTGGAGATTTAATTTTGTTGCTGCAAATCCTTCATTTAATGCAATAGCCATTGATTCAGTAGGCGGTTGACTAGTTCCCTCTGAAAAAGGTGAAATAGCAGTGTCAATCATATCTACACCAGCTTCAACAGCCATTAAATACGTCATTTGCGAAACACCGCTCGTAGCATGAGTGTGCAAACTAAGCGGTACAGTAAGAACGCTTTTCAGCGCGTGCACAAGTTCCTTTGCCACAAATGGTGTTAATATACCAGCCATGTCTTTTATACAAATCGAATCTGCGCCCATTTTTTCCAACTCTTGAGCTAGCTGAGTATAATACTCTATTGTGTGTACTTCGCTTATAGTATAACAAATGGTCAATTGGGCATGTTTTCCATATTTTTTTACTGCCTTTAAAGATGCTTCCAAATTTCTAGAATCATTTAATGCATCAAAAATCCTAAAAATATCTATGCCATTTTCACTAGCTTTTTCAACAAACTTTTCTACAATATCATCTGCATAATGTCGATATCCCAATAGATTCTGGCCTCTTAACAGCATTTGTAACTTTGTATGCGGTGCTCTTTCTTTGATGGCTCTTAACCTTTCCCATGGATCTTCATTTAGAAAACGAATCGCAGCATCAAAAGTAGCTCCTCCCCAGCATTCCAGTGAATAGTACCCGACCTGATCCATTTTTTCAATAATAGGCAACATTTCTTGCGTCGACATTCTTGTAGCCATCAAACTTTGATGAGCATCTCTCAAAACGGTTTCCGTAATTTCAACCGTATGTTCTTCCATTTTTGCATACTCCTTTCTAGTAAATGAAAAGGATTAGGTAAAACAAATAAAACAACTGACCTTTAATGCAAGTGCTATCTTTTTATTCAATCAATGCTTGCATGACTTCTAATGCTTCGTCTGGTAAAACATTCATTTGATTTTTTTCCTTTTGTTCTTGAATATAAGCTACTCGCATGTTTAGACGTTCTTGAACCAACTGATGATACTCTTGATCGTCAAATTCGGGCTCATATCCATCAACCACTAGGTAACTCAAATCATTTAGGGTTCCAAAAGGTTTAAATTCTGCTGTTTCCTCAACGATTGATTCAATACTGCTTAACGTGACCGTTGCAGTTACCTTTTTTTCTCCAAAATAGCCTGTATTTAAAATATAACAATCAATATTTTGGTCAGTAAATAATGCTTTAAAATGATGATAGTCTTCTTCAAGCGGATAAATACGAAATGGATTTGCATACGGTTCAATCACAAGTTTATTGACATCGATTCCTTTTTTCAAACGTTCAGCTGTGGAACGTTTCGTAGCTAGAGTAGCGCCAAATGTTGCAGCAAGTATCGGGTCAGTTACTTTGATTACAGGTGGCAAACTGTCATCTTTCATAATCCAATAAATCGCATCTATGGGTTCATCAAATTTATCTACACGATTTGAAGTAGAGTAACGTGATTTTATAGTTCTACCGTTACCATTACGTAAATCTTCTGTCAGTAAAACTTTATCGCCATTTTCATCTAGCGTGACAGCTACATTTTGTACCGTCACAAAATAATCAACTTCAACATGGTCCGAAGGGTAATCTTGTGTTTTATCAAAATAAGCGGGTTCTAATGCAATAGATGAACCATTTTTTAAGGAAATAATGAATGCATCATCATGCAAAACTTCCACTTCATATTTATGTTCATGTTTAGCATGTGTTAATGTAGACTTTCCTGATCCGGATAGTCCAAAGAATGCTGAAACATAATTTTTTCCATTAGATAAGGTGAATTTTTTTTGTCCACCATGACATGCAACGTATCCTAATCGGTGAGCTGTACCCCAAGCAAGTGTTAACGTTGCTTTCTTTAACTCTCCAAAATAATTCATGCCTAAAATGACCGCTGTGTTATGCTTTGAATCAAAATAAGCCAGTCCCATCGGATAATCCGGATGGTGCCATTCTGGATCTTGATAAATAAAGATATCGCCTTCGTTTATTGGTCTTGATTCGAGATACATTTCGTCGTACAATTCATTACAAATTTGAAAATTTAATAACCAAGAATATAAGTTGTTTTCTTGGCCAACAGGTACACTCAAATGAGCTTTCACCATAAATTCAGGATCTAAACCAACATAGGCTGTTCCTTTATAGCGCATGTTATTTTCACCTTGATAAATAGCTTCTCGAATGATTGGAGCCAATTTAGCATCTTCTTCAGGATTTTCTCCTAGAATACGCTTTGCTGCGGCTGTACGCCCTACTACAGCTCCGCCATTCTCAACCAGAACTTTCGCTCCAAATGGTAAACCTAATTTTTCTGGATGTTTAACTAATAAATCTGTTACAACAGTATGCATTGATTCTTTAGCCAGTAAGTATGCTTCTTCAATCGTTCCCACTTCATTAATATTGTTCCCATACATAGTTGTTTCTACTACCACACGTAATGGCGAAAATAGAGGGTTGTTTTTCCTAATTTCGGCTTTTGAAAAAGTAGATTTTGTTGACATATTATCCTCTCCTTTTTGGGTGATAAATTGAACGGACTATACATATAATCAATAGAATTTACTCGAACATCCAAACGCTTACATCAAAAGAAAACATTCGATATTTACACCATCATCATAACAGATAGCATAAAAATAATGAATAAAGTATCCTTATATTACAAAAAAAGATGATTCTCTGTACCATCAAAGATGTTAGAAAAGTGAAATTTGAGCACTAATTTTTTTCAAACAAAAAAAGAGCACCAAGAACGAAATCGTTCTTGGTGCTCTTTAGTATACCGGCGGCCGGAATCGAACCGGCACGCCCTCGCGGGCACAGGATTTTGAGTCCAGCGCGTCTACCAGTTCCGCCACGCCGG
>NZ_JBEMBC010000004.1:0-83360 GCF_040274425.1 Carnobacterium sp. | reverse complement strand
CCTTTATATATATTTACCAATTCTTCCATAGTATACAAAGATAAATCATTTAATAAATCTAAAATTTTATCGTGTCTTTCTTTCGTGTACATAAAAGCACTTCCTCTTTAGTAGTCCGTATCTTAGAAATTATTTAGTATGAGTATAGCGAATTATTGCGAAAACAGCAAGTGACTATTTTCGTTTGTTTTCGTTTTGTTATAAAAAGAAAATAAAAGAGATATTACGTTGACAAACGAAAATTAAACAGCTAATATAAATTTATAAAACGTTTACAAAAAATGAAAAAATAATCTAAAGAGGTGGCAATAATGAAAATAGGAATTGGTGCTGACAACAATGCGTTTGAAGCAAAAGAAACACTAAAAGAATATATTACTTCTCTTGGACATGAAGTCAAAGATTACGGCTGCTACTCAGCAGATGATGTAGACTATCCAGGAATTGCTTTTAAAGTTGCTCAAAGTGTAAATGAAAAAGAAGTAGACCGAGGCATTCTAATTTGTGGGACAGGAATTGGAATGGCAATTGCAGCTAATAAAATTCCAGGGATCCGAGCAGCTCAGGTCCATGACCCTTACTCAGCAGAACGTGCTCAGTTAAGTAATGACGCACAAATCATTACTTTTGGTGCAAAAATTATTGGTGTCGATGTTATGAAGTATTTAACTAAAATTTATTTAGAAAATACATTCCAAGGTGGAAATTCTGGTCGTAAAATTGACCAAATTACAGATAAAGAAAAAGAATTTTCACGTATTCCTGGTGAAGAGGATCAAGGAGCAAGTTGCAGTTAAAAGTAAATGATCTTTTAATGGAGGTAGAATAATTGACTAGACGTAAACCGATTGTTGGAATGAGTTTAAAAATGTATCACAACTCATTAAAAAAAGCAGCTGACTTTGCAGAAAGCATAAACCAATTAGTTGGAGAAGAAGAGGAAATTGAGCAATTTTTATTTCCAGGAATGGGAACCCTTTATCCGGTATCACTGAAGTTAAAAAATAGTCTGATCGGATTTGGATCTCAAAATATTGCTCCAGCAGCAAATGGTGCGTATACTGGAGAATTCTCAATTGAATCACTGGTCGATATGGGTGGTTCATACGTTGAAATTGGACATTCAGAAAGAAGATCACTATTCCATGAATCAGACGAAATGATTGCTGATAAAGTTCAACTTACCATTGAAAATGGATTGATGCCGGTTCTATGTATTGGTGAGCCAAAAGAAACGACAGATTTTGAATGGATAAAGAGTTTTTTAGAAAATCAACTTTCTATGGATTTAAAGAATATCGCAAAAGAAAAATTGGAAACCGTCATTATTGCTTACGAACCCGTTTGGGCAATAGGAGCAGCAAATGCAGCAAGTGCTGAACATGTGGCAAAAATCCATACGCTCATTCGTGAGAGTTTATCTAATCTATTTGGTACTGAAACAGCCGAAAAAATAAGAATTATTTATGGCGGATCTGTTAGTAAGGATAATGTAAGTGCGATTGTATCGAATGAAAATGTTGATGGCGTTTTTGTAGGACGGTTTGGTCATGACCCAAAAAATTATCAAGCAATTGTTGAATCAGTCAAAACCATAAAAAAGTAAAAAATTAGCGGTTTTAATTATTAGGAGGAAAAAATATGATTGGTGTTATTTTGGTCTCGCACAGTGAAAAAATCACTGAAGGGGTTAAAGAAATGATTGAAGAAATGGTTGGAGATTCACCGCATGTGACAATTCTATCTACAGGCGGGACAGGCGATGGACGTTTGGGTACGAATAGTTTGATGATTTTAGAAGCCATTCAAAGCTTAGAAGAAGCCACAGATGTTCTTATTTTCGGTGATATTGGTAGCGCTATCCTTTGTGCGGAAACAGCCATGGATTTAATTGAGGATGATGAATTAAGAGAAAAAACATTATTAGTAGATGCACCATTAGTAGAAGGAGCTTTTGCGGCAGCTGTACAAGCCTCAGTTAATTGCTCAAGAGAAGATATTTTAAAAGAAATGGCCAATGTTTAATTCATTGGTTTCACTATCTGAGTAATATAGGATTCTTAGTTTGTTCCACAATTATGTAGGTAAAAAAATATAAAAAATTATAGGGGGAAAATGAGTATGAAGCGTTTAATCAATGATGGATATGATGTAGTAGAAGAAATGTTGGAAGGGTATACAAAGGTTCATGCCGATTATGTGAAATTAGATCCAAATGATGATCGTGTTGTAGTTAGCAATGTAATGAGTGAAGAACCTAGAGTTCGAATTATTTTAGGTGGAGGATCAGGAC
Source organism: Carnobacterium sp. (assembly GCF_040274425.1). NCBI lineage: Bacteria > Bacillati > Bacillota > Bacilli > Lactobacillales > Carnobacteriaceae > Carnobacterium > Carnobacterium sp. Next base: position 81,067 of record NZ_JBEMBC010000004.1, on the reverse strand, counting down.
ATGAACCATTGTTTTTAGGTTATGTTGGAAAAGACTTTGCTGATGCAGCAGTTGTCGGAAACGTAAACACTTCTCCATCTCCAGAACCTTGTTATAACGCTGTAAAAGCCGTTGATAGTGGTAAAGGGTGTTTGTATTTATATGGTAACTATGCAGGAGATGTTATGAACTTTGATATGGGTGCTGAAATGGCCGAAGAAGATGGGATACGTGTAGAGACCGTTACTGTGAAAGATGATATTTATTCTTCTCTAAACTTTGAGGATCGTAGAGGCGTTGCGGGTGATTTATTTGTTTTTAAAGTAGCAGCAGCAGCAGCAGCGAAAGGTTTAGATCTTGACGCAGTTAAAGCGGCAGCTGAGAAAGCGAACAAAAATACCTTTTCAATGGGTGTGGCTTTATCTTCAGCTACATTACCAGTTACTGGAAAAACTATTTTCCAAATGGACGAAGGGGACATGGAAGTTGGAATGGGTATTCATGGTGAACCTGGAATCGAAAGAAGCAAATTAAAACCGGCAAATGAAGTAGTGGATGAATTGTTAGGTCATATTTTAGAAGAAGCTAACTTATCAGATGGTGAAGAAGTTCAAGTATTGATCAATGGACTAGGTGGATTGCCATTAATGGATCAATATATTTGCTACCGTCGTGTTGATCAAGTTCTAACAGAAAAAGGCTTTAAAATTCATAAACCATTAGTAGGAAATTATGCAACATCAATGGATATGATTGGAATGTCTGTAACGGTCGTTCGTTTAGATGAAGAATTAAAAGAATTATTGGATGCTCCATGTGACACTCCATATTTAAAAGTGAAGTAAAAATGGTATTCCTTATGAATAGACGAGTTTTATTTATAAGGAATAGTAATTAGATCTGTTAGTTGAATATAAGTAAAAAAAATCAAGAGTGAAGAGGGAATTTATATGGCATTAGTACTGGATAGAGATTTTTTCAAAAAAAGTATTGTAAATATCACACACCTTATTGAAAAAGAACGGGATCATTTAACAGAACTTGATTCTGACATTGGTGACGGAGACCATGGTATCAATATGAGCATTGGTTTTAGAGAAGTTACAAAAAAATTAGATGAATTTGATGAAGCTGCTGATGACATTGCTGGATTTATGAAAAAAGTAGGAATGGCTTTATTAGGCAAAGTTGGAGGAGCGTCCGGACCGTTATATGGAAGTTTATTTATGAAGATGGGAACAGATACTGCTGGAAAAAATGAAGTTACTTTTAATGAATTCACTGGCATGCTTGAAAATGGAGTAGCAGCTATTGAAGCTCGCGGAAAAGCAGTCGTAGGCGATAAAACAATGGTAGATGCTTTGCGTCCGGGGATTGATTTCCTTAAAGCTCAATCAGTGAACGGAAATGAAGTTGACGTTTTTGGTGAATTTATTGAAGTTATGAAAAAAGGTTCAGATAGTACGATTCCTTTAATCGCTAAAAAGGGAAGAGCACTACGTCTTGGAGAACGAGCTATTGGACATAGAGATCCGGGTTCCGAGTCGTCATGGATGATGATGAATGCTTTTTATGAAGAAATGAAAAAACAAGCAGAATAAAAACTGCTTGAGTCAGTAGATGAAAATACATTTTATAGGAGGCTATTATGAAATTTCTTCGTAGTACATTAGGATATATGATTGCAGGTATGGTTGTTATGACTGTATGGGATGGATTTGTAGGCCCTTATGGTATTGTAGGTGGATTTTTTGCAGCATTTATTATTATAGGTCCAATGTGGTTTATGAATCACTATGTAGGGTTGATTGATAATCCCGATGAATTTGCCTTTGTTGATATGGCTGTTGGGATTGGAATTACAGGAATTTTCCGTGATATCTTTATGAAAGGTGTGGGAGAATTTGTTGCCTCCGTACCAACTTTACTTTTAGTTATTCTAGGAGCGGTTATCGCAGGTTTAGTTGCTGCAGCTATTGAAAAAGATATGGAGAAAAAACAACAACCGGCTGATGATGAACCAGGTCCAGGATACAACAACAAAAAATGAGGAGGTAACTTGTAATGACAATTGGACAAGCTATAGCTACAGTATTTGGTGGGTTTTTATTTCCTTTTATGATTCGTATGATATGGGGTAAAATGGTTGATGAATGGGGTCCGATTGGTGGTTGGATGTGTGCCGCTTTTATTGTAGGTACTGTATGGGCAATCAATCATGGTCTTCAAAATCCAATGATCACTCAAAGCGGCGGAGTTTGGATTGATATGGCCGTAGCAGCCGGTGTAGGCGTTTATGTTGCATCTGTTGCAAGAGGAGGAAAAGTTAAAGGATCATTGATTAATTTAGGTGCTGCATTAGTAGGTGGGGTACTAGGTGGTTTACTTTTATCTTTCTTCCTATAAACTTAATTTTTGTTTAGAATAAGAGGATAATACTTAGAATGAAACAATTATTTAAGAAACAACTAGTCATTATTTACTTACTGGTATAAAAGTATAAAGAACTGCCTTCTAATGTATACTTAACAGATTAAAATTAGTTGAGTAATATACAGATAAGAAGGTAGTGTTTTTTTATGAAGAAAATAATTTCTGCTAAAAAAGATAAGGAGAGATAAAGTGAAGCCTAAAGCATTGATATTTTTTGACTTGGATGGAACACTTTTAAACGCTAAATCAGACGTAGATGAAGAAGTTATAAAAGCCATTCAACAGTTAAAGAATAATAATATTGTTCCTTTTATTGCTACTGGAAGAAGCAATAATGAAATAAAATCCATTCTAAAAAAAACGGCCATTCATTCTACGATCTCTCTTAATGGACAAAATGTAACGTATGAAGGGAAAAAATATACAGTAATTTTTTGTCTGAAAAGCAAGTCATTTCAATTAAAGAAGAAGCAGGAAAAAAGCGTATACCCTTATCTTTTTATACAGATGACTGGATTCGAGTAACTGAACACACAAAAGATGTGAAACAATTCTATGATTTTTTAAATTCTCCTCTGCCAGAAAGAGAACCTGATGTTCATTTAGCGGAAGAAATTAATATGCTCACTCTTATAACATCTAACAAACAGCTAGACGAGTTCTTCAAAGAAAGTTATTCTGATTTATCTATTTTTCGAACAACTCAGTTTAACTTAGATATAGTTGGGAAAAATGTATCAAAAGCAACTGGAATTGATCGATTGCTATCAGAAACAAGATTGGATGCAGTCCCTACTTATGCTTTTGGCGATGGAATGAATGATTTAGAGATGTTGCAGCATGTTGATTACGCAATTGCTATGGGAAATGCTGTTTCTGCATTAAAAGATCAAGCAGATTACATTACTTCTTCTAATATTGAGGATGGGATCATTCATGGTTTAAAGTATTATGATTTAATCTAAAAAGATGCAGTTAACTTAATCCCAATAATGTACAAAACAAAATGTAAATGAATGGGAGAAAGAGAAAAACACTTTTGATATTTAAATAAACCTAAGCTATTTCTTGATAAAAAAGAACAGATTCATTAGAATGATTAAGAATGAAAAATCGTTGAGCGCAGTTATGTACAAAGGTATGAGCAAATGTTGTGATGGAAACGTATTCATTTTTTCGGTTTCATTCGTTATAATAAAAACAGAAAGAGGTTAGTAAAATGTATTTAGATGAAAGGAGCAATCAATTATTAGAAGAGGTATTGCGCAATCCTAGTATAACGAATAAAAAGTTGCAAGAAAATTTCAGCCTTTCTAGAAGGCAAGTAGATTATAGTTTCAAAAAAATAAATGATTGGTTAAAAGATCAAGGTAAGAAACAAATTCAAAAAGTGAATGGACAATATCGAATAGATAGCAGTAATCTCGAACTATTTGAAATAAAACAAGAAGCAATTCATTTTGATTCATATATCCCATCAGAAAAAGAACGTTCCTATTTGATTGTCTTATTAATTTTACTCAGAAATGAAGAACTTTCTTTAAATCATTTTATTTATGATTTAGAGGTCAGCAAAAATACTGTACTCCAAGATATGAAGGCGGTTCAAAATATTATTGATCCTTTTGATCTTCAAGTTATCTATACGAGAAGTGAAGGGTATCATTTTGAAGGCAATGAATGGAATAAACGATCAGTTATGCTAGAGGCTATAAAGTATATTTTGCATAGTTTTGGCGGAGAAACATTTTTACAGAAATTTATGAAGATCAGTCAAGAGAGAATTACTTCACTTCAAAAATTGATTATGAGAATTGAAGATCAATTAGGACTTACCTTCGTAGATTTAGATATGAATATATTGCCTTATTCTTTTGAAGGAATTTTTAAAAGAATTGCCCTAGGAAAAACGATTAACGCTAATTTTTTGATTGATTTCAATGAGTTGTCAGATACTCGTGAATATGAAGCAATTAAAATATTGATTGAATCTGAAGATCAAACAATGATATCTAAAGATGAGCGCTTATATATTACACTTCAGTTATTAACTTCCAAAGTCGTTAACAAAAGTACTTTAAGTGGTGAAGAAATTCCTAAGTTGAAAAATGCGTTAAAAGAATGTTTGATTCAATTTGAGAAAAAGTCTGTTGTATACCTCGTAGATAAAGAGGGATTGCTAGAAAAACTGTTTGCTCATTTTAAACCAGCTTATTACCGAATCAAATACAATTTAACGACTGACTACGGTATCTTAGATAAAATTGGTAAAGAATTTGATATTTTACATTATATTGTCAAACAATCTATAGATCCATTACGTGAGTATTTAAATAGTGATATACCGGAAAAAGAAGCAATGTTTATAACTTTATTCATTGGTGGGCATATTATAGACAGTCAAGAAATTATTGCTACTAATCCAAAGTTAAAAGCTGTAGTAGTTTGTCCAAATGGTTTATCTGTTTCAAAATTAATGAAGCAAATGTTAGATCAGCTTTTTCCAGAAATTTATTTTTATCCGGCATTATCTATTAGGGAATTTAACCAAAATAAGCTGAACTACGATTTAGTCTTTTCTGCTACACCAGTTGAAACGAATAAGAAACTTTTTATCGTCAATCAAATGATGGATCATGATGAAAAGATATCATTAAGAAAAAGAGTGATAAATGAAGGCTTTCACCTAGAAATGCCGAGTCTAAATATTGATGTTTTAATGAGAACCATCAATGAGTTCTGCGATATTAAAGATGAAAATGGGTTAATCGAATCATTGAAAGGATTGGTTCAAGCTGAACCGGTTACTAACAAACAAATTAAATCGTCCGAAACAAAAAAAGAAATACAATTAGATGATTTGCTTGATAGTGAAATGATTCAACGTGTAAAATCAGTTTCTGATTGGCATGAAGCAATCGAGCTTGCATCAAAACCTTTAATAAAAAAAAATAAAATCACATTGAATTATGTTGAAGAGATGAAAAAACAATTTCCAACAATTTCTGAATATATCGTCTTGCAAAGAAATATTGCTATTCCTCATGCTGAAGTTGAAAAAGGGGTAAATAAAATTGGAATGAGTATGATTTATATTGAAGAAGGATTACCTGCTGTCAATGGAACGTTTATTCATTTCGTTGTTGTAATAGCAGCGGTTGATAAAAAAACTCATTTTACTTCTCTTTTACAACTGATGGAATTAGCTGGGAATCAAGAGCAATTGGATAAACTTAAAAATGCTGAAAGTCACTTAGAAATGTATAAAATAATTGTCGACTTTACCCATGAAACAAATATTATTCAGTAAAGATAGAAAGGAGCATGATTAAATGCATTTTGAAGAATTTTTAAAACCTGAACTAATTTGGACTAAATCAGATGTCTCAACGCATTTAGATGTGTTCGAACTGATTGCTGCAATAGCACATAAAGAAAGTTATGTCGCAGATAATTTTTTAGAAAAAATTAAGGAAAGAGAAGAAAACTTCCCTACAGGGTTAGAATTGGATGGATATGCAGTTGCCATCCCTCATACAGATCCTGAATGTGTTAAGGAACAATTTATAGCTGTCTTAACCTCGAAAAACGGCATTCCGTTTAAACGTATGGATGATGCTAGTCAAGAAGTAAAAGCAAATGTGATATTTATGCTAGGGCTAAATGAACCTCATAGTCAATTAGAAGTTCTTCAACAATTAATGGGAGTTCTGCAGAATAAAGAAACAGTTGAAAAATTGCTTTCATTTAATAATGGAAACGATGTCATTGATTATTTAAAAGGTATTACCCAACAAGTTAATTAAAAAAAAAGAGAAAAGAGGAGTTTATTATGAGTAACGATAAGAAAAAAGTATTAGTAGCATGTGGTGCTGGAATTGCAACTTCAACGGTGGTAACAAACCGAGTGGAAAGAATTTTGAAAGAAAATGGCATCAATGCAGAAGTAGAACAAATTAAAATTTCAGAAGCAAAAGGAAAACAAAAGGGTGCAGATTTATTAGTCTCCACTACAATCTTGCCAACAACTTATGACATTCCAACAGTTATTGCAGTTTCGTATATATCTGGTATTAATCAAGAAGCTACTGATAAAAAAATTATTGATGCTTTGAAATAATAGTAGTTAATATTTCTTTTAAAAAATGTGACCAATAAAGGAGAGAACAGGATGCAAACATTTGTTAATGGTATTAATTATATCTTAGATTTAGGACCAACCGTTATTCTTCCAATTACTATGTTGATCGTTGGGTTGATTTTTGGAACTGGTTTTAAAACGGCTTTTAAATCAGGTATTACAATCGGTATCGGTTTTGTAGGAATTAACCTAGTTATTGGATTATTAACAGATAATCTGGGTACAGCAGCACAAGCAATGGTTGAGCGATTTGGTTTGTCGTTAAACGTCATTGATGCTGGCTGGCCTGCAGCAGCAGCTGCTTCTTGGGCAATGCCTATCTCAGTTCTTTTAATTCCAATCTGTTTAGTAGTGAACTTATTAATGATTGTATTCAAGATGACTAAAACATTAGATGTGGATATTTGGAACTACTGGCACTTTATAGCAGCTGGAGCAACAGGCTATATCGTTACCGGCGGAAGCGTTTGGTTTGCAGTAGTGTGTGCTGTACTTTACGAAATGGTTGTCTTAGTAATTGCAGATAAAACCCAACCATTGGCAGAAAACTTCTTTGGATTAGAAGGAATTTCATTACCGACTGGTTCAACAGCAGCATATGCATTATTGGGTATTCCTATTGGTAAAGTAGTAGGTATGATTCCAGGAATCAAAAACTTAAATGCTGATCCAGAATCAATTCAAAAACGTTTTGGTATTTTTGGTGAACCAATGATGGTTGGATTAATTCTTGGTACTGTAATCGGTTTATTAGCTGGTTATGATGTTGGTGGAGCTTTCCAAGTTGGTATTGCTATGGGAGCAGTTATGTTATTAATGCCTCGTATGGTTAAAATTTTGATGGAAGGGTTAATTCCTATTTCAGAAGCTGCTCGTGAGTTTATGAAAAAACGTTTTCCAGGACGCGATTTATACATTGGTTTAGATGCTGCTTTAGCTGTTGGGCATCCCGCAGTTATGTCTACTGCATTACTTTTAACACCAATTACACTTTTAATCGCAGTTTTATTACCTGGTAACAGAGTATTGCCATTTGGTGATTTAGCTACGATTACATTCTATGTTGCTTTTATCGTTGCATCTCGTAAAGGGAATATCGTTCAATCTGTTATTACTACAGCAATTATATTAGTATTTTCATTATGGATGGCTACTGACTTTGCTGAAGTTCATACAGCAATGATGGCTAATGCTGACTTTACAGCTCCAGGAAATATTACTGAAATCTCATCTTTAGATATGGGTGGTAACTTCCTTAACTGGTTAATTTTGAAATTCTCACAATTTTATCAATCTATTGTTGGATAGTATATGAAAAATAGAGCGTACTGTTCAATGAAAAATGAATAGTGCGCTTTTTTTTAAAAAAAGAAAATGGAGAGTGAATAACGATGCGTGCAGCAGTACTATATGATAATAAAGTTATAAAAACAGAAGAAGTTAAAGAAAAACAAGTTGAACAAGACGAAGTTCGCGTTAAAGTTATGTCTGCTGGTATTTGCGGTTCTGATACTCACAAAATGCAAGACGTTTGGAAATACCCATTACCAGCTGTAATGGGACATGAGTTTTCTGGTGTGATAAGTGAAATTGGTAAAAATGTGACAGATCATAACATTGGTGATCGAGTTGCGATAGCTCCTTTAATTCCTTGTCGTAAATGTCAATTTTGTCAAAAAGGGGAATTTTCTTTATGTGAAGACTACACTATGATTGGCTCTCATCGTTATGGTGGATTTGCTGAAAATGTTGTAGTTCCCAGTGCAAATGCTATTTCTATAGGTGAGTTAAGTTTTGAAGAAGGAGCAATGATTGAACCGTTAGCAGTTGCTATGCACGCGATTCGTGGAATTGAACCTGAAATAGGAGATACAGTAATCGTTTTTGGTATTGGAACAATTGGACTACTTGTCGTTCAAGCATTACAAGTAGCAGGAGTAAAAAATGTTATTGCAGTAGATATTAGTTCAAAAAAATTAGAAGAAGCAAAATCTTATGGTGTTCGCTATACGATTAATTCATTGGAAGAAGATTTAGAAGAAAAAGTAAGCGAATACACTAATGGGTTAGGTGCTGATATTGCTCTAGAATGTGCTGGATCAAAAATTACACAAGAGCAATGTTTACGCGTTACAAGCAAACATGGAAAAATTGGGTACATCGGAATCGCTTATCAAGATGTGACATTGCCTGAAAAATCGTTTGAAAATATTTTTAGACGTGAGTTGACTATAAAAGGATTTTGGAACTCTTATAGCGCACCTTTCCCGGGTAAGGAATGGAGCGATGGGATTGAATTCGTCAAACAAGGCAGAATCAAATTAAAACCAATGGTATCTCATCGATATTCACTTGATCAAACAAAAGAAGCTTTTGATATGATGCTTGGCAGAAAAGAAGACTTTAATAAAGTAATTATTCAACCCAACGGAGAGGAGTAGATAGCATGAAAGCAGTTAGAAAGTTAGAACCAGGATACGATAAAATGGAATTACAACAAGTAGAGGAACCGAATGTAAGCGGTGCACTAGTAAAAATACAAACAGCCTATACTGGAATTTGTGGATCAGATATTCATACATTTAAAGGTGAATATAAAAACCCAACAACTCCAGTGACATTAGGTCATGAATTTTCAGGAACAGTAGTTGAGGTTGGTCCAGAAGTTAAAAGAGTAAAAGTCGGCGATCGTGTGGTTAGTGAGACGACGTTTGAAACATGCGGAAAATGCAGATACTGTTTGGAAAAAGATTACAATTTATGCAGCAATCGCCGCGGCATCGGAACACAACAAGATGGTAGTTTTTCTGAATTCTTAGTTTCCAGGGAAGAAAGTGTTCACATCATTCCTGATAATGTGACTTTTGAGGCAGCTGCTCTAACTGAACCTCTAGCGTGCTGTGTGCATGCTGCATTAGAGAAAACAACGATTAAAGCTTCAGATACTGTTTTAATTGTCGGGCCTGGTCCTATTGGTCTTTTACTAGCACAAGTTGTAAAAGCACAAGGAGCAAAAGTAATTATCTCAGGAATTACGAAAGACAAGCCGCGCTTAGACTTAGCAAAAGAACTAGGTGTTGATGTAACTGTAGATTCAATGACTGAAGATCTTGAAAAAATTGTTTTAGAGTTAACAGATGGTTATGGAGCAGATAAAGTATTTGATTGTTCGGGATTTGCGCCAGCTGTAAATCAGGCGATAGCTTTAACCAGTAAAAAAGGAACTTTTGTACAGGTGGGTTTGTTTGCTGAAAAATTCAACAAATTTGACCAAGATGCAATTATTCAACGTGAGATCCAGTATATTGGCAGCCGTTCTCAAAAACCAACCTCTTGGGAAATTGCATTGCAACTGTTATCTGATGGAAAAATCGATGCAGATAAAATGATCACAAAAGTAACGGATCTAGAGAATTGGCGTGAAGCATTTGAAGCAGTAATGGGCGGAGACGAAATTAAAGTTTTAGTGAAATCATAAAAAAATGCAAAAAGATATGCGTAAAGATTCGCATATCTATTTGTGCATCTAAATTAGTTAAACGAATGAATAGGAGTGAAATAATGAAATTAATTATCGGAAGCGACCATGGTGGCAAGAAATTAAAAGATGCTATAGTTACTCATTTGAAAAACAAGCAAATAGATATAGAAGATATTGGTCCATTTGATTTTGAAAGCGTAGATTATCCTTCTTATGCAATTGAAGTTGGAATGAGGGTTTCAGAAGGAAAAGCAGATTATGGTATTTTATGTTGTGGAACAGGAATAGGTATGTCTATTGCAGCAAATAAAATACATGGCGTGAGAGCCTCTGTTGTATCAGATTGTTTTTCAGCGGAAGCTACTAAAGCACATAATGATAGCAACGTTCTTTGTTTAGGAGAACGAGTAATAGGTGAAGGATTAGCTTTGAAAATTGTAGATGTATGGTTAGCTACTGAATTTGAGGGTGGAGAAAGACATGCAAGAAGGCTTAAAAAAGTAGCAGAATTAGAATCAAACTATTAACGAATTAAAAAGGTGGCGTTGGAATGTATTTAGATACAGCGAATAGTGAATTAATCAAGAAGTATATAGAGTTTGATTGGGTAACAGGTGTAACAACGAATCCAACTTTATTAAAAACTGAATCAGCTAAAAAAAGAATCGGAAGCATCCAAGAAATTCTTGAAATCATTAAAGATCGACAATTGTTTGTTCAGATTACAGGAGAAACATCAGAGGAGTTAATAGAAGACGCAGAAAAAGTTTTAACTTTAGGAGATAAACGCATTGCGTTAAAGATTGCGGCAAATGAAGCGGGTTTTAAAGCCATTCAAAATATAAAGAACCGTTATCCAAAAGTAGTTATTTTGGCGACCGCTATTTTTTCTGTTGAGCAAGCTTATCTTGCAGGTATCGCTGGATGCGATTGGGTAGCACCGTATGTCAATCGAATGGAAAATCAAAGCTTAGATGCTATGGAAGTTGTTTCTAAAATTGCTGGAGTGTATGCAAACCAGCGCATTGAAACAAAAATTTTAGGGGCTAGTTATAAAAATACCTCTCAAGTGATCAATAGTTTGTTAGCTGGTGCTGATGATGTTACGATCCCAACATCTTTAATTGAAGTAATGATGAAAAATAAATTAGCTGCAGATAGTATTCAAGTATTTAATCAACATGCAGCTGAAAAGGAGTAAATGGAAATGACTTATATGGCTGCCTCTCTTATGTGCGGAGATCCATTGCGCATTAGCGATGAATTGGCTAAATTAGAAGAAGCAAATTGCGATCTGTTGCACTTAGATGTTATGGACGGAATTTATGTAAATAATTTGGCATTAGGTCCTGAGTGGATAGCAGCTGTAAAAAAAGCTACCACTATACCAATCGATATTCATTTAGCTACGATCGATCCCATTAAATATATAGAAATGTTTGCTCCTATTAAACCTGAATATATATCTTTTCATATTGAAGAAGCAAAGAATGTTAAAGAAGTTATTGCAAAAATTAAAAGTTATGGAATAAAGCCTTCTATCGCATTAAATCCTGAAACTCCGATTTCTATAATTACTCCATTTTTAGATGATGTCGAAATGGTTTTAATGATGACGGTAAATCCAGGATTTTCAGGCCAAAAGTTTAATAAAAGTGTACTTAAAAAAATTGAAGATTTAAATGAATTACTTTTGGGACGAGAGCATAAACCTTTAATAGAAGTTGATGGCAATATTAAATCGGAGACGATAAATTGGATGAATCATTCTCAACCTGATATTTTTGTATTAGGAACATCTGCTTTGTTTCATAAAAACGATAATGAAAGCTATAGCACACGTATAAGCAACCTTCGTCAACAAATTGAAAGTCATCAAGCTTATTGAAAGGAATGTGAAAAATGACATTAATTGCCACTTCAATCCTCTCTGCTGATTATATGAAATTAGGAGCGGAATTAAATTCTATCGAAGAAGCTGGAGTAGATTACTTACATCTGGATGTGATGGATGGACATTTTGTACCTAACTTAACATTTGGACCAGAGATGGTCGCACAAATGAATAAACAAACCCGATTACCTCTAGATATCCATTTAATGATAGAAACCCCAGAACAAACCATTTCTCAATATGCTAAATCTGGTGCAACAATCATTTCAGTTCATTATGAAGCTTGTGATGATTTAGAAAAGGTCATAAAGTTGATCAAAGAACATGGATGTAAAGCAGGTATTGTTATTAACCCTGATACCCCCGCAGAAAAAATCAAAGAATTTTTAGCGGATGTTAGTTTGGTTTTACAAATGACGGTTAAGCCAGGTTTTGGGGGGCAAAAATTTATTGAATCTACATTAAAAAACATAAAAAAACTAGCTCAATGGAGAAAAGAAAACGGTTATGACTTTCTGATTGAAGTTGATGGTGGGATAAATAAAGACACAGCAGCACTTTGCATTGAAAATGGAGTGGATGTGTTAGTCGTTGGTTCCTATTTTATTGATGCAACAAATAGAAGCAAGTTAGTAAAGGAACTGCATTCTTTATAAATTAAAATTCTAAGAGCTCCTGTAACTTGAGCTCTTTTTACTAGGTTTATTTACTAAAAATATAAGAGAGGATGTAGGAAATGAAACAAAAAATTGTCGCCATTACTGGTTCAGCAAAAGGAATCGGGAAAAGTATTGCTGAGAAATTCATAGAAAAAGGCGCTTATGTAGCTTTGTTAGATTTTGATAAAAAAGCAGGTGAAGCAACGGAAAAAACAATGAAAGAAGCTGATGGTAATGTTTTTTTTATTCAAACAGATGTATCGGATTACCATTCTTTAAAAGAAGCAAGAAAAAGAATTTTCGAAAAATGGGGAGAAATAGATGTATTAATCGTTAATGCAGGCATAAGCTACTTACATTCTCTGAATGATATTAGTGTGGAAGAATGGGATAGAGTTATCAAAATCAATCTAAGCGGTTCTTTTTATACTGTAAAAGCATTTTATGAAGATTTTTCTAAAAAGACATCGATCGATGAAGGGAAGATTATTTTTATTTCTTCAGGTTCTGCTATCACAGGTACTGGCGGAGGAGCACATTATGCAACTTCAAAAGCTGGTCAACATGGTTTGATGCGTAATTTAGCTAAAGAATTTGGGCAAAATGGAGTAAACGTTAATGCAATTGCACCTAGAGTGATTCAAACGGATATGTTAAATCAGCTGTATCCAACTTCTGAAAGCAGAGAAGAATTAATAAAAAAAATACCAATAGGTCGTATTGGAGATCCAGAAGATATAGCTAATTTAGCCGTATTTTTAGCTAGCTCTGAAAGCTCATATATTCATGGACAAATTATTTTATCAGATGGTGGAAGAACTTATTAACGGTAAGATTTGAAGAAAATATAATAGAATAAAAAAAGCTTATTAACGAAAAATTCATTATAGGAACCCTTCATTATTAAGGGGAAAGTTCCTAAAGAATATCGTTAATAAGCTTTTAATGTACTACTTGTTTAATAAAGACCAAAACTAGCTAGCCATGCAAGTAACACTGCTGTGGGTCCTGTAATCATTCTTGAAAAGAGAACTGCAGGAACACCTACTTCAACTGTATACGGCTCAGCATCAGCAAGAGTTAAACCAACGGGTACAAAGTCTGCACCGGCTTGAGCATTAATTGCAAAGAGAGCAGGTAAGGCTAAAGCTGGGGCAATATTTCCATTGCCAATTTCGACCCCTAATAATACTCCAACCACTTGAGCAATTACTGCACCTGGACCTAATACTGGAGAAAGAATCGGAATGGAACAAATAAGTGCTAAGATAATCATTCCAACGATATTTCCAGCAAGTGGTTTAACAGCTGTTGCAATTAAATCACCAATTCCTGTATAAGTGATCAAACCAACCAGCATACTAACAAACGCCATAAAAGGAAGAATGTTTTTTATTACCATATCAATTGTGTCGCGTCCAGCTTGATAGAAAATACCAACTACACCACCGATTCCACGACCTAAACGTGTAACTATGTTTCCTTTAGAAGGTTCGGAATGATCATGGACGGAAGAAACTTTTTTCTCATCTTCGTTGTCTGGAATGCGCATAGTTTCAATTGTATCTGTAGATGTATTAGTAGAATCTTCTGATGAAATTTGTTTGACAGTAACTCCAGATACATAGATATCTTCAACAATATATTTTGCTAGTGGGCCTGAAGGTGTAGTAGCATGAAGGTTTAAAGTCATAACACCTAGTTTTGGATAGACACCAGCACGTGCTGTTCCTCCACAATCGACTACTGCACAAATCATCTCTTCAGGCGCAACTTTTTCTTTAAAGCCATCTTTGGCTTGTACGCCCAATTCATCAGCTATTTTTTGTGCGACAGGATGAATACCTCCTCCAGTTATGGAAGCAACAATTTTTTTTGATTCTGTTTCTTTTAAAATCAGGGGTCCTCCCCAACCATTTGGTCCTTTAACTGCTTTAACGGATTGACTCATTGATAAACCCTCCCATTCATATTTAAGCTTTAGCTGATGAAGTTACTCGATCTTCTTTCCACATAGCTTTTGTAATAAGTTCCGTAACAATTCCTCTTAATAAAATCACTACAAGACCAACTAAAAAGTAGCGAACAGCTAGTGGTGTAATGGAAAGACCTAATGTTGTCAGTCCAGAAGAAATTCCTGTCCAAACAAATAATTCACCAGCATTAGCATGAGGGAATAGCCCAGTAATCGGGTGAACAAAAGAAACGGCTGAATCATAAAAAGCAGGTTTTTGTTTTTCAGGTAAAAAACGTCCGAATGAATAACACATTGGATTTGTTAAGAAGAAAACAGCTAACAGGGGGAAAAGAGTGTAGCGTAAGATAAAACTTTTAGTGGTTTTTTGGGCAAAATTAGTTACTCTTTCTTCACCAATAATAGCCACTAGTGCATTTACAAAAGTTAGCAAAACGATTAAAGCAGGTAGTATACCAGTAATCAATCCCATAAGGTTTTGACCTCCAGCATTAAAGATACCAGAGAACCCTTCAGCAAGTTTAACTAAAAAATCCATTTTTATTTCCTCCTTATATTATCTATTTTTATAGAAGAGTCAGTTCTTGCAAATTTCCTTTTCTCCTTTCTGAGTTAATGAATGTCAGTGCTTCTGATAAAGCTCTTTTTTGTGTCTTTCTAAAAGATGCAAGAGATAAAGAGTTGATAGATTGACCAATTATTTTTTTATTTGCTTTAAAACGTGCAAAGACGCTGATTCCAGACATTTCACGAAGGTCAATGATGGTTCCTTCTACATTTGTTACGACGATCATAACGGTTCCTGGTCCAACATTGAATTTAGTTCGGGCAATGCCAACTCCTAGATGACCGGTCTCATACTGTTTCATTTCTCCAATTACACGATTGTAATCCTTTGTTTGTCTGATAGATAAATAGAATTGCATTAACCAAAAGCTGACTAGTAAAAATATCAATCCAGAATATTGCACTTAAATCATGCTCCTTCCTTAATTATTTTTTAACCTTACCGTAATAATAAAACGCTTACATGATAAAGTCAAACGTGTTGTGACATATGCGAATAAGTTTCACATATGTTATTAATGTGAACTTAAAAACAAACTTTTGGAATTTATCTAGGCTATGTAATATATCTACTATTAGTTAAAGGGTGCATTCATGTGAATAAACCATTTATCTATTAAAAATGATAAAATAAAGCAGAAATAGGTAGTTTTAAAGAAATTGACAGCGCTTCCGAAAACGGTTAACATTAGATTTGTAAATTAAGTTACTGTCTTTGACATATGTTCCAAACGGATGAATAAGTTGAAGCAGTAGTGTCAAAAATAAAAAAAGAAAAGAGAGGGTTTAAAATGACATTATACGGACAGTTGCAAGAACGAGAAAAAGAAGGCAATCGCATTAAAGTAGGGGTTATTGGAGCGGGTCAAATGGGATCAGGTATGATTGCGCAAATTGCAACAATTCCTGGAATGGCAGTTAAAGGAATCAGCGATATTTATCCCGAATCTGGGAAACGAGCAGCAGATGCATACAATGCTTCTGCTGGTGTAAAAGAAGAAATTTTAGTTTCAACTGATTTTAAAGAAGTCATTCATTCTCCTCAAGTAGAAGTGATTGTTGATGCAACTGGATCAACAGAAATCGGCGCTAAAATTGCTTTAGAAACTTTGATTGCTAAAAAACATTTGGTCTTACTGAATGTAGAAGTTGACATCACGATAGGCTCTTTAATGCATTCTTTATATCAATCTGCTGGGTTAGTCTATACCGGATCAGATGGAGATGAGCCTGCTGTTACAACTGATTTATATGAATTTGCTAAATCTATGGGCATGGAAGTTCTTGTTGCTGGAAAAGGGAAAAATAATAAGCTGCGTCCAGAGGCTAATCCTGATTCTGTTAAACAAGAAGCCACTAATCGTGGAATGTCTCCACATATGTTGACGTCATTTGCTGATGGAACTAAAACTATGGCGGAAATGAATTTACTATCAAATGCGATTGGGTTTTTACCTGACACTGTTGGAATGCATGGTATTGCAGCGGATTTAGATGGTACAGTTGAAAAATTAAGAACAAAAGAAGAGGGCGGCATTTTAACTAATTATGGCGTCGTAGAGTATGTAGATGGTATTGCACCGGGTGTCTTTGTCATTGTAAAAGGGCAAAACGAGGGTGTGGCAGATGAATTGAATTACATGATGAAGAAAGAAAATGATCATCATATTTTATCCAGACCTTATCATTTAGCAAGTTTAGAAACACCTTTGACGATCGCTAAAGCTGTGCTAAATCAAGATCATGCGATTGTTCCATTAGGAGCTCCGATTTCTGAGACAGTTGCTGTGGCTAAAAAGGATATTAAATCAGGAGAAAAAGTCGATGGCATAGGGGGTTATTGTGTCCGTGGAGTGCTTGAAACTCATGCAGACATGGCAATTAATAGACATATTCCAATTGGATTATTCACAGGAAATGTTATCGCAAGAAAAGATATAAAAAATGGAGCATTTGTTACGGAAGACGATGTTGAACTGGATACCACTACTACAGTATGGAAGTTAAGGCAATTACAAAATGAAACATTTGCTAAAAAGTAATAGTCAAATTGAAATTTAAGGATAAAAGAATCGTTTTATAGAAAGTATCCGATAAAGAAGGAGAGGTATGAACGTAATGTTTAAAAATTATTTTTCTAAAGCTAAGGAGGCACTTATGGTTAAATCAAAGGTAATTGAAATTGGAGAACTCTCAACATTTGATGACGAGCCAGTCATTATTCTATTTAATGATACTGCACCAATGGGATTAAGAGAAGTTTGTATCATACATGAATTCGAAGAAGCGCCTCCAAAAGACTTCTTAAAAGAAGGAAGTAAGATGATTTTTAATGGAAATGAATACACGATTGAAAAAATTGGACATGTTGCTAATGAAACGTTTTACGATTTAGGCCATATATCTTTGTATTTTGACTACGATGAAGAATCTGAAGTATTACCAGGTTCAGCATTTCTATCTCCTAAAGTTAAACCAATACTAAAAGAAGGCGATAGTATAGAATTTATAGCGTAACGAATCCTATGTAGTTTAAAAGGAGAGCAGAGATGAATAATAATAAGGATTTAAGTCTTCTGGTGGAAATTGCACATATGTATTATGAAGAAGGAGCAAAGCAATCAGAAGTTGCAGAAGCTTTTAATATTAGTCGCTCGCTCGTTTCAAAATATTTAACTAGGGCTCGAGAAACGGGTATTGTGGAAATTATCATTCATGATGATTTCCTTCATCCGCATAGAAATCTCGAAAAAAAATTAAAAGTAAAATTCGATCTGACTAACGCTATAGTGGTTCCTTCTCAAGACGACAAACAGGTACAAAAAAAGAGAGTGGCTAATGCAGCTGTTAAATTTTTGCTGAGAAAAATGGAAAATAAAGCTACTGTAGCAGTTGCTCCTGGCACCACTATTTATTCCATGATTTCTTCCATTCCTTCAACCGTAAAACATAAAGATGCTTTGTTTGTTTCTATTACTGGAGGACTAGGAAACAAACAGACAGATATTCAATCAAATGTTTTATGTGATCTTTTTGCACAAAAGCTAGAAGCAAAAAAATTAGAACTGCACGCCCCTGTAACCATGGATTCTGAAGAAGCTAAAAAAATTATGATGGATCAATCTTCCGTAAAAAAAGTTCTAAATAAAGCTAAAACAGCAGATATTGCAGTAGTTGGTATAGGAGGAAAGCCGGTTTATAGTACAATGACAAATGCTTATATGGGACAAATGAACCCTGAAGATGAATTAAAACATCCTGAAATCGTAGGAGATATTTGTTACAATTTTATTGATAAGAATGGAAGACTTGTTGATTGTGAGTGGAATAAAAGAGTTATTTCAATTGATTTAGAAAGTATTAAAAAGATTCCACTTGTGATTGCTGTTGCAGAAGGTAAAGAAAAAGTTGACAGTATCTATGCGTCGATTAAAGGTAATCTAATAGATGTGATTGTAACAGACTCCGCTACTGCTATGGATTTATTAGAAAAATAATTTTACTGAAAAAGGATGAAACAAAGGGAAACCTTTGTTTCATCCTTTCTTTTGAGTTAGTAACCGTTTCATTTGATAGGGTTTTCTAAAAGACTTATACTAAAAGTGTAAAAAAATAATAGGAGGGATAATATGCAAGAACAATTAGTAAAAATTTCGGAAAAAATGTTTGAATGTCAACGTGTTTGTAATGAATGTTTTGATGCTTGTCTAAAGGAAGATCATGTTCAAATGATGGCAGATTGTATTCGATTAGACAGAGAATGTGCAGATATTTGCGCATTTGCTTCAACAGCAATAACCCGTGAAAGTGCCTTGTCTACTGATTTAATTGCTTTGTGCGCGACTATCTGTCAAGCTTGCGGAAAAGAATGTGAAAAACATGAACACGATCACTGTCAAAGATGCGCAAAAGTTTGTTTAGAATGTGCAGAATTGTGTAGAAATTACGCATAGTTAACTATTATTTTATTATTCATACTAAATATGTGCAGCTCTAAATGCCTACCTTCAGGCGTTTGAAATAGGGCTGTACATATTTTCGTCACAAGTCGAGGTCAATAATTAGATTTTAATTATAAAATGTTAGCTCTTTTAAATAGTACTTGTTATACTCTGTGTATCAAAGCGATAGCAAATTCCCCAAAACTTTTGCTACCATTGAATACTTATTTTTAACCTCTTTAACGCAGTACCCCTCAGTTTTATCCTAGGTCATCCTGACCGCTCATACACTTTATGTTTTTAGATTCGTTTCAAGAAGTTCATCCACGCCCTTATTTAATTTACTCTTTTCCACCCCACATGACACAATAAATACTCCATAATTTTGAACTACCCCGTTTACTTTTTTTACCGCAAGCCAGAAGGTATTTTAGAAAAAAATAATGTATCGTAGGTTTATTTAGGTTGCCTTTTTATAAATTTTTTATTAAAACGTGAAGGAGAAATGCTAAATGGAAATTAATTTTACCGAACCTTATGGAAAGTTATATGAGTCGATTGAAGAAGGAGAGTTAATCATTTTCAACTTCGAAAATGAACATGGAAAAGTAAAGAACATGTTTATTAAAAGAAAAGTCCCGTTTAATTTAGAAAATAAAGATTTTTTTGATATTGTGACTCCATATGGTTATGGCGGACCAGTTATTCAAGAAACTACAGATGAAAAAAAATTATTAGCAGGTTATTTTGAAGCCTTTTCAAATTATTGTCAAAAAAATAACATTATAACAGAATTTATACGCTTCGATCTATTCGAAAACACACAAGTACGGGAGTCTTTTTACGGGGATGTATCATTGGTTGGAAACAACATCGTTAGGGATTTAAAATTACCAGTAAATAAAGATGTTCGTAAGACTATTTTGCGCAATGCAGAAAAGGCTAAAAATAGTGGAATACAAATTGTTTTGGATGAAACTGGGGAGTATATTGATGACTTTTTAACTGTCTATTATTCAACAATGAAACGTACCGGTGCAGAAAACTATTATTACTTTGATAAGTCATTTTTTGAACAAATCCACGAAACAATGAAAGGTCAATTTATTTATCTCCATGCCTTAATGGAGGATAAAGTCATTTCGACAGCATTGGTATTAATGGGTAAAGAACGATCCTTTGGTTTTTTAGCTGGAACACTTGAGGAATACTACTGTTACCATCCAGAAGCTTTAGTAGAGTTGACGACTATACAGTGGCTAAAAGAGAAAGGGTTAAAGAAATATATTTTAGGTGGAGGTCATAAAGGTGACGACGGAATATACCTGCATAAAAAAGGCTATGCTAGAAGTGGCGATCATCCATTTTATGTGGGTAAAAAAATACATGATCCAATTATTTATGAAAAGTTAGTTCAAATGCGCAAAACCTTTGGTAATTTTGATAAGGAAACTTCTTTTTTTCCAAAGTATCGAACTTAAAATAGAATATACGTAACGTTCTAGCAGGTTATTTCAAAAGGAGTGATGAGAATGATATCGTTCAGCGAAACATATCACGAGTATACATGGATAGAAGAAACAGATTTTTATCACCATTATCAAAATGAAAAACTGCCCTTTTTATATTCTTGTAATATATTAAAATTTAAACGAAATCCTACACTGGAAGAATTTCGTTTAGCTGAAAAAAAACTGATGAATTTCCAAAAAAAAATGCAACAAGACTTTATTCATCTATATGCAGCAGAAAATGAACCTTTTTCTAAGGAGGTAGAAGAATATCTCACAAAAGAAAACTATACGATTGCTGCTGAAGAATTGCTGGTTATTGACTCAAAGGATTTTTATTTTACTCATCAAAATGAAGAAATTAGGGTAGATTTAGTAAAAGATAATAAGCAATTAAAAGAGTATTTAGATTTTATGTATCAACTAAATTTAAAAAATGGAGCGGCATACGCTCACAAAAAGCAAGATTTTTATGTAGATCGTTTTATTTCACCAAAGGTCCAGCAAATCAATGCCTATTTAGATGGACAAGTTGTAGGAACAGCCAATATTATTTTATCTTCTGAATACGTTGAAATCGATCACTTTGAAGTAGCGCCGAATTTTCAAAATAAAGGGATTGGAACACAGATACAAAGATTCATTATGGCGTTAGCAAAAGATAAAAAAGTGCTATTAGTTGTAGATAAAGGAACTAAAGCTAGTCGTATGTACTATCATCAGCACTACCAATTTAGCGGATATCAACTGTCTGCTTTTAAGCGGTTTAAATCTGCTACGATAATCAACAACCCTCAAATTTCCTCTTCAATTGTTTCAATCTCATTATAAAAAAATCTCTATTTAATATTAAGTTACTAATTTTTGAATTGCCCCTCTCTCCCTTATTTTCCCCTTAAACTAAACCTCTAAATTCCCCACATTAGTTACCCCTCACATTTAATAAACCTACTCTAGATATTCAATTCTAAAGCCTCTCTTACTGATATATAGTTAACAGAAAAGTAAAAAGATAAAGGAGAGAACATTATGACAAAGTATTATCCTATTAAATCAATGATTGAATGGATTTTTGCCGCTATGTTATTCCTAATAGTTTTACCAGTCTTATTGATTGTAGGAATTTTAATAAAAATTGAAGATCCTACTGGTCCTATCTTTTTTATTCAAGAACGTGTTGGAAAAGACAATAAAATATTTAATATGTATAAATTACGAAGCATGAGAAACCCAACGATAATCAATGAGAAAGCAATGTCTTACGATGATCGTATGTTAAAGGTTGGTCAAGTTATTCGTAAGTTAAGTCTAGATGAATTACCACAAATGATTAATATATTAAAAGGAGATATGAGTTTCATTGGTCCTAGACCTTTACTAGTTGAGTACTTGCCTTGTTACAACAAGAAAGAATTACGTCGCCACAATGTGAAACCAGGTATTAGCGGATGGGCACAAGTAAATGGACGCAATCACTTAAGCTGGGAAGAACGATTTGCACTGGATGTGGAATATGTTGAAAAATGTTCAGTATTATTCGATATAAAAATAACGATAATGACGATCCAAAAAGTTTTAATGAAAGCGGATATCGTTGAAAAAGAAGTCGATTACATCGTTGCATTTGATGAATATCGCAAAAGACAATGGGAATATGAGAAAGTTACGAACAATGTCACTCCATTATTTACTAAGGCAGTTTCTTTTGACTCCATTCCAATAGTACAAAACAGAAAATCTGAAATGCAATAAATTAAAAACTAGTCATCGCTGTTTCAAACGAAATCTGATGGGAATAAGCGATAGAGAAAGAAGGGAAGTCTATGGTAAACAGTGAGCGAATTTTATTGTCTTCACCACATATGTCAGGAAATGAACAAAAATACATTCAAGAGGCGTTTGATTCAAATTGGATTGCTCCCTTAGGCTCGAATGTCACTAATTTTGAAAAAGAATTGGCTCAATATACAAATAGTAAAGGTGCTTCATTGGCAAGTTCAGGTACGGCTGCTATCCATTTAGCTCTAGCATGTCTAGGTGTAGAAAAAGGAGACAGTGTATTTTGTTCGAGCTTTACATTTATTGCAAGCGCTAATCCAGCACTGTATTTAGGAGCCGAATTAACATTTATAGACTCTGAGCCTAACAGTTGGAATATGTCCCCACAAGCCTTAGAACGAGCATTATTTGATGCCAGTCTAGAAACCCGACTACCAAAAGCGATCATTGTGGTGAATCTTTACGGACAAAGTGCAGATATGGATGCATTATTATCCATTTCAAATCTTTTCGGTGTTCCAATTATTGAAGATGCTGCGGAATCTTTAGGAGCAGAATACAAAAATAAAAAAAGTGGGACATTTGGAAAAATTGGTATCTATTCCTTTAATGGAAATAAAATTATCACAACTTCTGGTGGCGGAGCATTAGTGAGTGATGATGAAGAATTGTTGGATAAAGCTTTTTTCTTAGCTACTCAAGCAAAAGATGCCGCACCGTATTACCAACATTCACTTGTTGGTTACAATTATCGGATGAGCAATGTTCTTGCAGGAATTGGAAGGGCTCAACTAGAAGTGTTGGATGAGCGAGTTGAAAAAAGAAGAGAAACATTTCAGAATTACTATCGAGAATTAAATTCAATTGAAGAAATTCATTTTATGCCTGAAATCGAGCAATCAAAATCCAATCGTTGGTTGACCACACTAGTTATTGATCCATTTATGACAAAAGTGACCCCTTTTGAATTCATGGATAAAATGAATCAAGCAAATATCGAGACACGTTTATTATGGAAACCCCTTCATATGCAACCACTATTCAAATACACTAAATTTTATAAACATAATGAAAGAACAACAGCTGTGTCAGAATTGCTCTTCAAGATGGGAATATGCATTCCCTCAGGTTCAAATATGACTGAAGAAGAGCAAGTCAGGGTTATCGAGGAAATGAAAAAAATTCTTGCTCCAGAAACCCAAGTTCAGCTTTTATGGAAAAAAGTTCAAGTGAATCCACTATTGGTTGACTAACCATTAATCGAGTTGTATAAATAACAGCTTTGGAGGGTACGATTATGGATAAAGTATTAATTTTAGCATCAATTGCTCCAATGATTGAAGGCTTTAATGTGCCAAATATAAATTTGCTTCAGGATGAGGGGTATGAAGTCCATGTTTTAGCAAATTTTAAAGATGAAGATATATCAGCGAATGAACGAAATCATCGATTTAGTAAGCAACTAGAACAACAAAGAGTAACCGTGTTCGATGTAGCCATTAACCGAAATCCATTTAAAGCTATAAATTACACTGCATATAAGGAAATCAAGCAAATTATCGACCGTGAAGATTATGCGTTTATTCATTGTCATTCACCAATCGGAGGCGTTTTATCCAGACTTGCAGCTAGAGAAGCTCGAAAACGTCAGACTAAAGTTGTGTATACTGCACATGGGTTTCATTTTTTCAAAGGTGCGCCAAAGAAAAATTGGTTGATGTACTATACAGTAGAAAAATGGCTGTCTAGATATACGGATTGTCTAATCACCATTAATGAAGAAGACTATCGTACAGCTCTTACTAAACAATTTAAGGCGAAGAGAATCGAAAAAATTAGTGGAGTAGGAATCAATAAAAATAAATTTAAGCCGATCGATTCAGAATTAAAAGATCTAAGAAGAAGTTTATTAGGATATAACAGAGATGAATTTCTCTTGATCTACGTTGGAGAACTCAGTAAAAGAAAAAATCAAAATCTGGCTATCTCTATGATGAAAAACGTCATTCAAACAATACCACAGGCTAAGTTGTTGTTGGTTGGAGATGGTGAATTAAGAGAACAATACGCTCAACAAATTAGAGATCTGCATCTAGAAGATAATGTGTTTTTACTAGGTTATAGAACAAATGTTGATCAGTTAATGAGTATATCAGATATTGTTATTTCTACTTCAACACAAGAAGGTTTGCCTGTTAATCTATTAGAGGCAATGGGAACTGGGCTTCCAATAATAGCTACGGACTGCAGAGGAAATCGTGATTTGATTCATCATGGTGAAAATGGTTACTTGGTAAGTTTAGAAGATGATAAACGGTTAGCTGGATACGTTGACGTACTTTATCACTCTAGTAGTCTGAGAGAGGACTTTGGTTTGAAAAGTTTAGAATACCTTGATACCTACTCGGTTCAGGCCGTAATGAGTCAAATGACGCAAATCTATCATTTTGTAAATTATGCTCAAGATCCATCACTTATCGGTGAAAGAAAAGCAACAAAGGCTTTTATAAAATGAGTTTCCTTTAAAAATGGGTCTCATTGGAGGTGGAAAATGTGGCCACAAATTCTTTACCGTTAGAGAGAAAGCAAGATACAACATTCCTAATGATTATGGTGTTTGTACTGTCTTTCTTTTTAAATCAATCCAATGTGTTATTTGGAATCAACTTATCTTTATCAGACTTTATAATTGTAGGAGTATTGGTTAGTTTGATTATGAAGCAGGAATTAGAGTTGCCGCTTACACATATTCTGGTTTTCAGTACGTTTTCAATTGTTATTTTATTTTATTCTCTGTTCATCATCCCCAATCAATATATGATTGCAGCTAATCCATTAGCTACTCTAATTGATTACACTAAACTACTAGTTGTTTTCCTCTATTACACCATAGGTTTTAATCTTTCCCGCTTAAAATTAACAACTACTTTTCTAAAAGGATTTGTAATAGGAGCTGTTGGAATAGGCTTTGTTGGCATTCTGATTTCATTTGTTCCAATCCCTTATTTATCTTCTATCATGTTATTTGGTGAAAGTCGGTTGATTGGATTTATGAATGATCCGAATTTTTTCGCAGTCATCCAATGTTGTGCATTAAGTATTCTTTTAAGGATGAAACCTTTAAATTCAATCATTCGATTTGGAGCAATCGGGATTATTCTTCTGTCAATTATTAGTTCTGGTTCAAAATCAGCCGTTATATTGGTTTTTCTATATAGTGGATATTTTTTAGTCACGAAAGCCGTAAAAATGAAAAGTACAACGCCTTTGAGAGCTGCAGGTTCCCTTATTCTAGTATTAGGATTGTTAGTGATTATACCAAATATTTTGACTTACACGGATGAATTAATGGCAATAATCGTAAATCGATTTCCTATTTTTTCTAGAGTAGAGTTATTGTTTACCGATTTTTCTTCAGCTGTTTCTGACGGTGGATCAGGAAGAGCACAGGTCTGGGAAACAGCAATGCACATAATCAATTCAGCACCATTTCTAGGAATTGGACTAGGAAATTATATTCCAATTGCTGAACAATTTGTCTATAACCCAAATGTCGCTCATAATACGTATCTTCAGCTTTCAGCAGAATGGGGAATCGTATTAACCGTTTTGTTCTTTATATATGTTGGTTCCGCTCTAATGGACGCTAAACCAAGTTTGTTTAAAGACAATCAGGAAAATCAAAACAGGCAAATCATTCGAGACATTTTAATTATCTTCTTAATTGCCTCTGTATCTATTTCATTAAATAATGCCCGTATTTTTTGGTTAGTCCTAGGAATGAGTGTTTTTCAAGCAAAATACGCTCACTCATTGAATGAGTTATGAAAAGGAGAAGATTAGCATGAAAATATCCGTTGTAATGGGCATTTATAACTGCGAAAAAACGTTAAAAGAAAGCCTAGATTCTCTTTTAAATCAAACGTATGAATCTTTTGAAATCATATTATGTGAAGATGGTTCGAAGGATAATACCTTAAAGATAGCAAAAGATTATGTGAAGAACTATCCTCGAAAGGTACGTTTAATTCAAAATACAACCAATAAGGGACTAGCCTATTCGCTAAACAGGTGTATTGAGATTTCGAAAGGCGAATACATCGCACGAATGGATGCGGATGATATTTCTTATAAAGATAGGCTAGAAAAACAAATGCATTACTTAGAATCTCATCCAGAATTTGCATTAGTTGGAAGTCAAGTTTTCCTTTTTAATGATGATGGTATTTGGGGAGTACGAAAAACAAAAAATATTCCATTAAAAAAAGACTTTCTCTTTGGTTCACAGTTCATCCATCCTACCATTATTATTAAAAAAGAGGTTCTCAATCAAATCGGAAACTACACGGTTTCAAAAGCGACTCTAAGGGCAGAAGATTATGATTTGTTTATGCGATTATATGCTGCTGGGTTTAAAGGATACAATATGAAAGATATTTTGCTTAACTATCGAGAAGACTCCGAAGCCTTTAAAAAAAGAGCGTATAAATACAGATTTGGAGAAGCTAAGGTGAGGTATAACGGTTTCAAAATAATGAATCTTATGCCATTAGGTCTGATTTATGTACTCAAACCATTAATTGTCGGGCTGATACCTCAAAAAATTTTGACACATCTCCGACATCAAGATCTTGATAGCAATCTTTTTGATGAAACAACTCACCCTACTGTTTAGAAAACGCTATCTTGAAAGGAGAGCTATTATGGTTGCTGTATCTGTTATTATGCCAATTTACAATGTTGCAGATGGATTAAGAAAATCGATTCAATGTTTGTTGAATCAAACGTATAAGGATTTTGAATTAATATTAGTCAATGATGGGTCGACAGATGGTTCTGGTCATATTTGCGATGAGTTCCAAAAAAAAGATAGTCGAATACAGGTTATCCATCAAGCGAATGCAGGTTCTGGATGGGCTAGAAATGCAGGTCTTGATCGAGCAACAGGCGAGTACATTTACTTCTCTGACCCAGATGATTATGTAGAGGTAGAGCTGATTGAAGACAACTTAAAAATTGCTTGGGAAAATGAAGCGAATATTGTTGTTTTTGGGTATTATGTCGAAGAGTTAAACGCAAGAGGAAAAAGGATAATGACGGCTCAACTTCCAAATCTATCCGTCTTAAACACGAAAGAGGATTTTAGGAAAAATTTCAGAGCATTTCAAGATTTAGATTCCAATATATTGTGGAATAAACTCTACAAACATCTTTATTTACTTGAAAACGACTGTCGTTTTACTGATCAACGAGTAGGACAAGATGCGTTATTCAACCATTTAGTCTATCGAAATCTAGAAGCTATCTATTTTAATCAGATACCTTATTATCATTATGTTTCTCGAGTTGGATCAGCTGTTAATCGTTATCATCCAGATCGCTTTCTATTAGAGTATAACATTGCTGAACATTTTGAAAAATTAATCATTACATGGCACTATGAAAAAATTTACCAAGACTTAATTAGTCTAGCTTATTGGAGAACACTTTATGTAGAACTAAATAATTTAGTTTTGGAAGATTGTCCTCTTGACGAAAATCAAAAAGTACAACAAATATCCTCTGTTTTACACCATCCAAAAATCCAACAAACAATATTTTCCTCAAATTCTAGTTTAGAAAAAAAATACCACATTAAATTATTGACTTTTTTATTAAAGAATAATAAATATTCACTTGCTTTAAGAGTTATGAGAGCCAGAATACAAATTAGAAAAAAATACCATTATGCTTTCAATACGTTAAAAAAATTAGCAGGAACTTAAACAAGCCTGAGTTAGTCACCATTTTGGTTAGTGAAAGGGGTCTTTATTCCATAGGGCTAAGTCAATAAAATTGAGGTGCTTAAAAATGACATCAAGTGTTGGGAAAAATTTGTTCTATCAATCATTGTTTCAAGGGATCAGAATTTTAATGCCTATTGTTACAATTCCAATCATTTCAAAGGCATTAGGGGCGCATGGTATTGGAATCTATTCGTTTACCAGTTCAATAGCAGAGTATTTTATTTTACTATCCGGTTTAGGTATCACTTTATACGGAAATCGTGAAATCGCAATGGTGAGAGAAGACAAGAAAAAACTGGATCAAACATTTTCTGAATTAGTTAGCTTGAAATTAGTAACAACAGCTGTTTCATTTATTCTTTATTCAGTTGTAGTTTTGGTCTTTCTTCACAGGGATTTCTTGTACTACATTATTCAATCGCTGCACATTATTGCGGTACTATTTGATATTTCGTGGTTTTTTATGGGAATAGAAGATTTTAAAAAAGTTAGTTTAAGCAATTTAGCTGTTCAAACAGCTGTGTTTTTTGGGATTGTATTCTTTATTAAAGATTACAACGATTTACCACTCTATTTGCTCTTACAAGCACTAGGCAATCTTTTCTCTCAAGTTGTTATGTGGACGTTTATTTATAAAAAAATTTCGTTTCGCTTTGTACCTATAAAAAAAATGATGAGACATTTGTTCCCGATGATTGCCTATTTTTTCCCGCAAATCGCTGTTATTTTTTATACAACATTAAGTAAAACTATTTTGGGTGTATTGGATAGCCAAACAGCTGTTGGGATCTATACAAATACACTCAATCTAAGCACCATCATCATTACCATGATCTCGACAATTAATTTAGTAATGCTTCCCAAAATGAGTAATTTATTTTCAAAAAATAAGATAGATGAAATAAATAAGACGCTACACAGCTTGATACATGCTCAATTGTTTATTTCTATACCGGCAGCATTTGGGGTAAGCGTATTAGCTGCAACGTTGGTTCCATGGTTTTTTGGCAGTGACTTTGAGGTGCTAAAGATTTTTATACCAATCATCGCACCTGTCATAATCATCATGCCGATTGGAATCGCAATCAGTAACCAATACTTACTGCCAAGAGGAAATACAAAAATTTATGCCGTTTCTACATTTGGCGGAGCTGCGATCAGTATACTGCTTAATTTTACTCTTATTCCAATTTTAGGAGTTGTAGGTTCTGTATTAACCAGTTTAATAGTAGAAACTTTTGTTACGGTGTTTCGCTTAATCTATTTAAACAAGCAGACCCAGTTTAAATTTGATATGAATCTAATTTTAAGAATAGTTGCTTCAGCTGCAGTGATGGCACTAATGATCGTAGTGACTACGAAAGGCATGAACGAAAATTTTGTTACAACTTTGGTTCAAATTTTTATTGGCGTCGTAACTTATGCAGGGTGCTCAATAGCTTTGAAGGTCCCTTTTTTAAAAGACCTATTCATATTGTTAAAAGGAAAGTTGTATCATTCAAAAGGATATAAAATTAAAAATTAGTCTAAATGACTTGGTGGGTCAATCTAGATCAACTACCTAGATGTTTTTAAAAACAAGGTTTATGAGGAGGAATATATGATGATGAATATAATTGGAATGGTAGACCTATTTAAAATGTTGAAGAAACGTTGGTGGGTAATCTTATTGTTAAGTTTAATTGGAATCGCACTTACAACTGCCATAACAAATTATGTGCTTACCCCTAGATACACTTCTACAACGCAACTTTTAGTTAGTAAACAAGATATAAATACACAATCGATTGAATTAGGAGAAATTGAAACCAACATTCAAATGATCAATACTTACCGAGATATCATAGAAGATCCTGTTGTAATAGACAAGGTAATAAATGAATTAGGAAATACATTGTCTGAAGTTGAGTTACAGCAAAAAGTTGATGTGATCACTCAGGACGATTCACAAATTTTTGGTATAAAAGTGACAGATACTGATCCAAATCGTGCAGCAGAGATTGCAAATCTTATGGCTGCTACATTCCAAGAAAATATAGATGGCATTATCAATGTTGAAAATGTAGCCATTCTTTCAAAAGCTAAAGTAAATGATGTTCCAATTTCTCCTAATTTACCATTAAATCAAGTAGTTGGCTTATTAGTCGGCTTCCTGTTAGGGATGATTTTATCCATTATTTTAGAAACGATGGATAAGAAAGTACATGATGAAAAAGTCATTACTGAGAAATTAGGATGGATTCATTTAGGAAATATCAGTGAAATGTCCAAGTCAGAAACAGCCGTTGAAGAAAGTAAATCTGGTTTTACTGTATCAGCGAATCACACTAAAAAAGTTTTAGGAGGAGATTAACGATGTTTAAAAAAAGAATAAATGAGCAAAAATACGAAGAAAAAAATCTTATCACACTAATCGATCCCTCTTCTGTTATTTCAGAAGAGTTTCGGACACTTAGAACTAATATTCAGTTTTCTATGATAGATAAAGAATTGAAAACATTAATGGTAACTTCTTCAAAACAAGGGGAGGGGAAATCTACAATTGCTGCTAATCTAGCAGTTGTCTTTGCTTCCCAAGGGAAAAAGGTATTACTTGTAGATGCAGATATGCGCAACCCATCACTTCATAAACTATTTAAAGTGCGAAATCAACAAGGTTTGACAAGTATTCTAACAACTAAAAATAGACAAATAATTAACCTTTTACACAAAACGAGTCAAGAAAATTTAGAATTATTGACAAGTGGGATTTTACCACCGAATCCATCAGAATTACTGGCTTCTCAAAGAATGTCTCAATTTATTGAAACAGTAAAACAAGAGTATGATCTGATCGTTTTTGATATGCCACCAGTCAATGTTGTTACGGATGCACAAGTGATGGGAAATAAAGCAGACGGGACAGTTTTTGTGATTCGAAAAGAAGTAGCAGATTTGAGCGATATCTTAAAAGCTAAAGAATTATTGAACTTAGTACAAGCGAATGTTTTAGGTGCTGTATTTAATAGTAAAGAACGAATAAAAGATTTAAATGCTGGTTATTATGCTAAAGAAAAAGAACTAGATAACGTTGGATAAGAGTTGCTTGAGAAAATAAAATCAACTATTAATGAAGTTGAAAAACAATAGGAGTGATTAAAATGATTCGAACAATTCTAAATAAGAAAAAGCTTTATTTACTGTTGGATAGTTCTGTAATCCTATTAGCTGGTGTGATAGCGTATTTCTTTTTAAATCCTTATGTAGCACTCCCTTTGTCGTCGTATTTATTTATGGTTACGTTAGGAATAGGAGGGTATAGTATTTTAGCTGGGTACTCAGGAATATGCGCTACTCTATATCGCTACACAAGCATCAAAGATATGCTGATCATCTTCATTTCGATTACGCTTTCCTTTGGACTGACAACAACGCTTGCCATTTTGCTGTTGGAAGAAATGAGTTTTCGGTATATTTTATTGATCTATCTCGTTTCTTTATTACTGGTTAGTGGGGGACACATCGTTTTTAGAATCTTCCATGATTACAAAACAAGCATTTCTCCTGAGAAACAAACAGCTAAAAAAATCCGCACGTTAGTAGTTGGTGCAGGTGATGGTGGAAACCTGTTTATCAAGAACATTCAAAAGAATTCAACAGATATAAAAGTAGTCGGTATTGTTGATGATGATGATGGTAAACAGGGTATGCGATTATACAGTATTCCTATTTTAGGGAATATTTCTGATATCCCAATAGTTACAAAAAAATTAGGTGTTGAACAAATTACGATTGCCATTCCTTCATTGAAACCGAAACAACTTGAAAAGATTTTAGAAATTTGTAATGAAATCAATTTGCCAGTCAACTTAATGCCGTCGATTGAAGATGTCATGAACGGGAAACTAATGGTGAGCCGCTTCAGAGAAATCGATGTAGTCGATTTATTAGGAAGGGACGAAGTAACGTTAGATACAAAACAAATCTCAGAAGATTTATTTGGCAAAACAATTTTAGTTAGTGGTGCTGGCGGCTCTATTGGTTCAGAGATTTGTCGGATCATATCTACCTTTTCTCCTAAAAAAATTATTTTATTAGGTCATGGTGAAAATTCGATTTATCAAATCCATCGTGAATTGAATAAAAAATTTGTTGGTAAAATTGATATTACACCGGTTATAGCAGATGTTCAAAACCGACAAAGAATGTTTGATATCATGGAAATGTATAAACCTGATATTGTTTATCATGCAGCTGCTCATAAACATGTTCCTATGATGGAATCAAATACATTTGAAGCGTTAAGAAACAATGTCTATGGAACAAAAAACATAGCTGAGGCAGCCAAAGCAGCTAATGTAGGAACCTTTATCATGATCTCAACTGACAAAGCAGTGAACCCGCCGAATGTTATGGGAGCAACAAAGCGTATTGCTGAGATGATTGTGACGAGTTTAAATGAAGAGGGGAAAACAAATTTTGCGGCTGTCCGCTTTGGAAATGTATTGGGCAGTCGTGGCAGTGTAGTTCCGTTATTCAAAGAACAAATAAAAGCAGGTGGCCCTGTGACGGTAACAGATTTTAGGATGACACGTTATTTTATGACTATTCCAGAAGCCAGTCGTCTAGTGATCCAAGCAGGAACTTTAGCAAAAGGTGGAGAAATTTTTGTCTTAGATATGGGACAACCAGTTAAAATTGTAGATTTAGCTAAGAAAGTAATCAAATTAAGTGGATTTAGCGATGATGAAATCCCAGTAGTTGAAACTGGAATTCGACCAGGAGAGAAGCTTTATGAAGAATTATTGATCGCTAGTGAAAATACTGGTGAGAAAGTATACGATAAAATATTTGTTGGAAAAGCTGTAAGACGCTCACTAGAAGAAGTGATGTCCTTTTTGAAAACATTAGATGGATGTAGTGAAGCTTCTTTAAAAGAACGATTAATTTACTTTGCTAAAACACATCAAGCAGCAGCATAACAATTTTTCGGATAAGAAACGTTAAAGAAGGGAACGTGGACTGACTAGGTTGCTGTCCATGATTGTGCGGAAAGGAGGAGCAGTTATGTTGTCTATCATTGTTCCTGTATATAATGTAGAAGATGTTTTAAAACATTGTTTAAATAGCTTAAGATTTCAATCTTACCGAAACATTGAAATTATTTTAATCAATGAAGGGTCTACCGATATGAGTGGCGCTATATGTGATCGATTTGCACGAGTAGATTCTCGGTTTAAGGTGCTCAATAAAAACGTAAAAGGGCATTCTGAAGCGTTGAATATTGGATTACTTTCAGCTAAAGGCGAATACATCAGTTTTGTTGATCCAATCGACCGAATAGACGGTTTGATGTTCGAAAAGTTACTATTAACGATCATTAAAAATAAAGCAGACATAGTCATAGCTAACTATGGAGAAGAGTTAGATCAGGATGACAAAGAATTGATGGAACCCTCAAGTAACATTAATTGGACTAAAGAGACCGCTTTGAATACTATCGTTGATCATTTTCGATTAAAAAGTTTTTTATGTAACAAACTTTTTTCCATTGATTTATTCAGAGTTGATCCAGTTCTAGAGTTTAATTCGACATTCGACATTTTTGGGGATTTGTTGATGTGTGTACAATGTATCTTAAAAAGCAATAAGATTATCTATGACCCAAACTTGCATTACCATTATATAGCCTATAAGCATACCTCTTTCTTTAATGGTCTTACTAAAGAAAGACTTTCTGGTCCTAAAGCATTAATGGAAGTCATTGATTTAACAAAGAAGTTAGACAACTTTGATGTTTCAACAGTAAAAGATATTTATGTTAATTATTCGATTCAATTGTTGATGCAACTTCTAAATGAAGAGAATCAAGCTTACCATCAAATCGAAGAAGTGAGGCGGAATTTATATCGGTTTTCCATAAATGAGCTTAACAGCCAAGATGTTAAAATGTCTTGTATAATGGCTAGGAGAATGACGATGGTCTATTATAATTTTTGGAAAATGAGAAACAAATCATTCGATTAGTTTGAAAATGTTGTGTTATTTCACATTTCTTTTAAATAATTCGAAGCATTAATGTATTTTCTTTGAATTTTTTTCACATACTTCGTTTGTTTTACTTGAATATTTTGGAGTTTCCAGTAAAATAGAGATGTGAATCTATCTATTATCTTTTTTTAAAGTTGATAGGTAAAAAATGAGAAGGAGTTGACCTATCATGGCAACTAATCAAAAAGAAACGGTTATTATTGGAGCTGGTCCAGGAGGCTATGTTGCAGCAATTCGAGCAGCACAACTAGGACAAAAAGTTACAATTATCGAAAAAGAATACATCGGTGGAGTTTGTTTAAATGTCGGCTGTATTCCTTCTAAAGCATTAATTACTGCTGGACATCATTTTCACAATACGCAACACTCTGAAGTTTTTGGAATCACAACTTCTAATGTAACGTTAGATATTACAAAAATGCAAAATTGGAAAGATACGAAAGTAGTAAGCATGTTAACACGTGGTGTTGAAGGTTTATTGAAAAAAAATAAAGTAGAAATCATTCGTGGAACAGCTGTCTTTACTGACAAAAAACATTTAACTGTTGAAACTAAAGATGGATCTCAAGATCTTGAATTTAAAAATGTTGTTATTGCTACAGGTAGTTCACCATTAGCAGTTCCAGAAGTTCCATTTGGCGGACGTGTTGTAGATACAACTGGCGGTTTAAATATTAAAGAACTTCCAAAACGTTTAGTAATCGTAGGTGGCGGTTATGTTGCCACTCAATTAGCTTTTGCATTTAATAACTTCGGCTCTAAAGTGACCATTCTTGAAAAAGAAGACAGCATCATCAACTTCTTCGATAAAGATATGGTGAAATTGGTTAAGAAAAGTTATGCAGATAAAGGCGTAGATGTTATTGAAGGTGTTAACATTACTAAATCTTCACAAACAGATGATGTTGTAACAGTCACTTACGAAAAAAATGGCAAAAAAGAAACGATTGAATCAGATTATGTATTGGTTTCTGCAGGTCGAGTACCTAATACATCTAAATTGAATTTAGAAGCTGTTGGCGTTAAATTATTAGAAAATGGTAGAATCGATGTAGACGAATCATTGAGAACAGGTGTTGAAGGTATTTATGCAATTGGAGATATTACTCCAGGACCAGCATTTGCACATAAAGCTAGTCATGATGCTAAAATTGTTGCAGAAGTTATTTCTGGTAAAGATGCCGTTGTAAATTATAAAACGATGCCAGTTGCTGCTTATACAGAGCCAGAAATTGCAACAGTAGGTTTAGCTGCTGATGAAGTAAAAGGCAATAAAGAATACAAAGTAAGTAAATTCTCATTAGCAGGTAATGGACGTGCATTATCATTAGATGCAACTGAAGGTTTTGTCCGTATGATCACTGAAGAAAAAACGAACAAAATTGTGGGAGCTCAAGTTATTGGAGTAAGCGCAGGAGATGTTATTGCTGAATTAGCTTTAGCTATTGAACTAGGTATGGTCGCTGAAGATATTTCGTTAACCATCCATGCTCATCCATCACTTGCAGAATCAGTAATGGATACTGCTGAATTAGCTTTAGGGTTACCAATACACATGTAAACAGATAGACTAAAAGCTTGAAAGTAAAGGATTTCCTTTACTTTCAAGCTTTTTTGTATTTAAATAACATTAAAGAGAAAATGCGGCTCTTCGTCAAATGGTGTTGATAGAATAAATTAAAATTTCTTCCGGAATGAACGGATTCTCTTGTGAAGCCATGGGAACGCCTAAAGCCTGAAGACCACAGTTTTAAGACTTTCAAGCTTCAAATAAAGCCTAATCGCTGAAGCGCTAACGCTTTATAATTCGCATTGAATCCTTAACACGGCTACAAGCAAACCTAATTTCTCCAGAAATTCAGTGTCATTCATTTAACATTTAACTAAGTTATCAATACTTAAAATTATAGAATCAAAAATGGTAGACGCTTAAAGGAGGAAAATATGGCTGGGAAAATAAAAAATACTTATCCTATAAAATGGATCGGATTGAAACCAGAACGTTTTCGAAAATATAGAACTTGGATTAATAATGTTCGACCGGGTATTTGTGGGACTTATGTTGGAGCAGTGATCTTGCATGACGCTTTTAACCAGAAATACGGAATAGAGTTAGAAAAACAGAAATTGATTTCTGGTTTAAAAACGGTTATTGACGATACCTTTCCATATAAAGGAACCTTCCCTTGGGATGTTTGGCATGGCTTGGATTGGGTATTAAAAGATAACTCTGATTTTTCTGTTAAAATGCATTTTGTTCCTGAGCGTAAAATAGTTTCACTATTAAATAGGAAGAACCCTGTTCCAGTAGCAGTGGGCACAGCAACTTTATTTGGAAGTCCCTATAAAAATCATTGGGTAGTTGTTTATGCTTATGGTTACGATCAAGAGGGGAAATTATTTTTTAAAGCATATGATAATCATGGGAGATATACGGCGGTTTTACCAGCTTCACAAACGATTGGCTGTGTATGGATAGAACCCAATTAGACAAAACAACTATAAAAATCCCAGTATATTATGAAGTATTTTCTTCATAATATACTGGGATTCTTGACTAATTAAGAATAAATTTTACTCAACAGTTACACTTTTAGCTAAGTTTCTTGGTTTATCAACGTCGTTACCACGGTGTAAGCTTGTGTAGTAAGCAATGAGTTGAGTTGGGATAACACTGACTAATGGAGTTAATAAGTTGTGCACTTTTGGCAATACGTATGCGTCGCCTGATTGATCTAGACCGTCCATAGCAATAATCATACTATGAGCTCCACGAGAAATAACTTCTTGTGCATTTCCACGTGTGTGTCCAGCAGTTGCTTCATCCGTAATAATTGAAATAACAGGAGTACCTTCTTCAATCAATGCAATCGTTCCATGTTTCAACTCACCAGCTGCGAAGCCTTCTGTTTGAACATAAGAAACTTCTTTTAATTTAAGTGCAGCTTCCATAACAACGTAGTAATCAATACTGCGTCCAATATAAAATGCGTTACGACTAATGCTTAAATGTGTAACAGACAATTGTTCGAATATCTCTTTTTCATCAATGATTGATTCGATTGCTGTAGCGGCGATACCTAGTTCATGTGCCATATCTACATCTAGTTCTAATCCTTTTTGGCGACCAGCAAGTTCTCCAAGAATTGCAAGAACAGCGATTTGAGCTGTGTAAGCTTTTGTTGAAGCGACAGCGATTTCTGGGCCAGCATGCAATAATAAAGTATATTTTGCTTCTCTAGAAAGTGTAGATCCTGGTACGTTTGTCAATGTTAGAGAAGGGAAGTTCAAATCATTGATTTTCACCAATACTTGACGACTATCAGCTGTTTCGCCACTTTGAGATAAGAAAATGAAGAATGGTTTTTCAGTCAATAAAGGCGTATTGTAACCAAATTCACTAGATAAATGAACTTCTGTAGGAATATTGGTCAAGTTTTCAATAATTTGTTTGCCAACCCATCCAGCATTGTAACTTGTGCCACAAGCAATGATGTAGATGCGGTCACTTGTTGTCATTTCTTCAAGAATAGCTGAATCAATTTCTAATTCGCCATTGTCATTTTGATAATTTTGAACAATTTTACGCATAACAGCAGGCTGTTCATCAATTTCTTTTGCCATGTAGTGAGGGTAAGTACCTTTACTTAAATCATTTGCGTCTAATAATGCGGTATATGAAGCACGAGTGATCACATCACCAGCTAAAGTTTCAATTTTAATGTCATCTACCGTTAGAGTAGCAATTTCACCATCCATCAGTTCGACAAATTGATTCGTTTCTTGAATCATTGCCATGGCATCACTACAAATAACATTGAAACCATCACCTCTACCTAATAGAAGAGGACTCTTATTTTTTGCTGCATAAACAACATCTGGGTTTTCGTTATCGATCAAAGCTAGAGCATATGATCCTTTTAACGCTACGATTGCTTTTTTGAAAGCATCAATTGTTTCTAATCCTTCTTCTTCAACGTACCATGCAATCAATTGAACGATAATTTCAGTATCTGTATCGCTATGCAACGTTGTGTCTGTAAGGAAAGCATCTCTTACTGCCTTGTAATTTTCGATTACTCCATTATGAACAAGGTTAAAACGGCCACTATTTGATTGGTGAGGGTGAGCATTTTCAACACTTGGTACACCATGAGTTGCCCAACGAGTATGTCCGATACCTGTTTTTGCAGGAACGTTATGGTCTACTTTTTCTCTTAAAGCAGCAATGCGTCCTTTTT
Organism: Carnobacterium sp.; assembly: GCF_040274425.1. Taxonomy (NCBI): domain Bacteria; kingdom Bacillati; phylum Bacillota; class Bacilli; order Lactobacillales; family Carnobacteriaceae; genus Carnobacterium; species Carnobacterium sp. Next base: position 42,650 of record NZ_JBEMBC010000004.1, on the reverse strand, counting down.
CTTTAAATAAATGTCCTTCATCCTGGTCGTCCATTACATAAATACCAGCTGAGTCGTAGCCGCGGTATTCTAACATTTCAAGTCCTTGTAATAAAATATCTTTTGCATCTTGTCTTCCAATATATCCTACGATTCCACACATGCTAAATTCCTACTTTCTTTTCTTTAATAGAGAGTCTCATACTGAAGTCAACTTCTTTTGTTTTTTTTGGTGATAAAAGTACGTGTAATTGTAATTTTTGAATGCATAACACTAAATTGGTATATACATTAAAAACAGTTATTAATCTGTCAAGCAGGTTAATAGTAAAGGAATAAAAAAACAAAGTCAACACTTTTTTTAAAAGTGGTATATTGGTCTATATCAGTTTAATGATTGTCACACTTAGTAGAGAGCTAAAGATAGTGAAGTGACAGGTAAATGTTATCGGTACTTTTGACAAAGCATGTGATGACAAAGTCAGCACTTCACTCTGTTGTAATCGGATACAAATCGCGTTAAGATTAACTTAACAAAAAAAGTTAGAGGAGGAGTTATCGTGGAACAAACAGAAAAAAAGGGAGCAAAAGCTACCGTTCAACGCATAGGTAGTTATCTAAGCGGCATGGTTATGCCGAATATCGGTGCTTTTATTGCTTGGGGGATTATCACTGCATTGTTCATTGAAGCAGGTTGGTTGCCAAATGCACAGTTAGCAACAATGGTTGACCCAATGTTGAAATACCTGTTGCCAATCTTAATTGGATACACAGGTGGTAGTATGGTATATGGACAACGCGGAGCAGTTGTTGGATCAATCGCAACAATCGGGGTTATCGTAGGGTCCGATGTTCCAATGTTTATTGGAGCTATGGCTTTAGGACCTTTAGGTGGATATCTTATCAAGAAATTTGATGATTTTTTTGGAAATAAAATTAGAGCTGGTTTTGAAATGCTAGTTAACAACTTTTCAAGTGGAATTATCGGATTTGGTTTAGCTATTATTGCTTTTTATGCTGTAGGACCCTTTGTAACCGGATTAACAAATCTTCTTGCAAGTGGTGTTGACTGGATCGTTAACGCTGGTCTATTGCCATTAGCAAACATTTTTATTGAACCTGCAAAAATACTATTTTTGAATAACGCTATCAATCATGGTATATTGACACCATTAGGAATTGAACAAGCTGCAGAGACAGGGAAATCTATTCTGTTCTTACTAGAAGCGAATCCTGGTCCTGGTTTAGGTTTACTATTAGCTTATTCATTCTTTGGAAAAGGAGCTGCTAAATCATCTGCTCCGGGTGCTATTTTAATTCAGTTCATTGGTGGGATTCATGAAATTTACTTCCCATATGTATTGATGAAACCCGCTTTATTCTTATCTGTAATTGCTGGTGGTGTTGCCGGTACATTTACAAACACAATTTTCAATTCAGGTTTAGTTGCCGCAGCTTCTCCTGGTTCAATTATTGCTATCTTGGCATTGACTCCACGAGGAAGCTACATTGGTGTTATCTTAGGAGTAGTAGTTGCTGCAGCTGTGTCGTTCTTAGTTGCAATGGTGATTCTTAAGTCTGACAAATCAACAGAAGCTATTGAAGAAGATAACTTTTCAGCAAAAGTTCAAGAATCAAGATCTCTTAAAGCTGAGTCAAAAGGAACAAACAAAGGAACTACTGCTCAAACAGCTGTAACTGATGATACGGCAACTGTTGGGCAAAAAGAAGTTAAAAGAATTATCTTTGCATGTGATGCCGGCATGGGATCTAGTGCAATGGGAGCTTCCATTATGCGTAAGAAAGTAAAAGACGCTGGGTTGGATATTTCAGTAACCAATTCATCTATCAATAATTTAACAGATGAAGATGGCCTATTGGTTATTACGCAAAAAGAACTGACAACGCGCGCGAAACAAAAAACACCAGGTGCTACACAAGTTTCTGTTGATAATTTCTTGAATAGTCCTAAATATGAAGAAATTGTCGAAAATTTAAAAAATCAATCATAAGCATGTTATCGAGACAATAAGATGCACATAAAAAGGGATAAAAGCGGTGAGTGCGGATTCACTGCTTTTATCTGTTTAAATTTTGTCCAGAAACGAGATGAAAGAATTGTATATTTCCAATAGGGAAAAAAAGATTATAGAAATCTTGCTCGAACAAAAAAACGGTGTTGCCTTAGATTATTTAAGTGATGAATTACAGGTCAGTAATCGCACGATCTACAGAGAACTGTCAAGTCTTGAGAGTACATTAGCTCAATATCAAATCAAATTGATACGTGAATTGGATATAGGTTATCGACTAGTTGGTAAGCCGGCTTTATTTAGAGAGTTGCAGCAGCAATTATACGCTTCACCAGAAGAGTTTACTGCTCAACAACGACAAAGTGCTTTAGTGATCAAGCTTTTGATGCAAGAAAATGAAGTGAAAATGGAGTCGCTTGCCATAGATCTTCAAGTAAGTATCAGTACGATTCAAGCTGATCTAGTTTCAATAGAAGAAGTTTTTCAAGCGTACCAAATTGATATTGAACGTAAAAAAGCAAAGGGCATTCAAGCAATGGCTTCTGAAAGCAATCGACGTTTGATCATTAGTGGGCTGATCCATAGTGAAATCAATGAGTATGATTTTTTTCAATTATTGGAAAATGAAACTAAAGCACAAGCTAAAGAATGGGGTGTTAGCCAAAACCCATTTTTAAAGCAGTTAACTAAAGAAGATTTGTATCACGTGTATGCTGTGGTTAAACAATTTGGTCAACATTATTTTGATGAAGTCACGGATAGTCAACTGCAGCGATTAGTTATTTTGCTATGTGTCTCCATTATGAGATTGCGAGAAGGGTATCAAATCACATCATTTAAAACGACCACTTTCCTAACAGATAGCGATCAAACAAAAAGTATGGAAACAGCCACAGCAATGTATGAATTTATGCAGAAACTCTATGGAATAACTATCCCTAAAGAAGAAATTCAATTTTTAGGACTCCAAATCCAAGGGTTGAATGTTCCGTTGCGCAATGAGTTTTTCTCACAGGAGTATGATGCTGATTTAGGCTATAAGGTAAGAGAATTGATTCGCCTCGTTTCCAATGAAATGGACTGGAATTTTAACCAAGATGAGACTCTTTTTCATGATTTATTGGCTCATATTACAGCAGCGCTCAAGCGAGCTATTGCACCTATGCCTGAAAGCAATAATCCTTTGTTGGATAAAATTAGTACCCAGTATAGTCAATTGAGTTTTACGGTCAAAGAAAATTTGACGCATATATTTCCATTGATCCATTTTTTGCCGAATGAAATTGTGTATATTGTGATTCATTTTGCTTCAGCTTATGAGCGGCAACCTAAAATGCAAGAATTGAAAGCACTGGTCATTTGTTCAAGCGGAGTTGGTACAGCAAAAATATTAGAAAGTCGCATACGAAAACACATTCCTGAAATAACGGTTATTGAAATTTCAAGGATCTCAAAACTTCATCGAATCGATTTCAATGAATACGATTTAATTTTATCAACAATTTTTTTACAAGGTTTTGAAACAGAATACAAAGTAGTTACACCGCTATTGATGGATAATGAAATCAAAAGTATTCAATTGTATGTTCGGCAGATTATCGCTGAAAAGATAAAAGGAAAAGTTAGAAAAGAAACTTTAGTCCTTACCCCTCAAACAGATAAATCTGAATTTAAAGAATTCTATCAGAAATTAAAGCTTGCGAATGGTGTGTTAGAAAATTTTGATTTGCATCAAACTATTGGAATGATGGAATTAACGTCTATTCTTTCGGCCATTTGTGAAAGTTTAGAAGGCGAATTTTTAACAGACGGTAAGCACGTCGCTACTAAATTAATGGAGCGTATGGAACTAGCTCCTATTGGACTTCCTAATACAAATATGGCATTATTTCATTGTATTGATGCAACGATCAAACAACCATTTTTTTCCATATATGAATTGCCAAATGCTATGGATGTACTTGGAATCGATCGGAATCCAGTACACATGAAGAGGATTTTAATGATGTTGGGCCCAGACCCATTAAGCGAAAATGCGCAGGAAATATTGGGTTTTATCAGCTCGGCGATTGTTGAAAGTGATTTGACTATGGAAATCTTTAATTCAGGATCTGAACCATTATTAAATAATTACTTAAGCAGTTTATTTTTAGAAAAATTAAAGAAATAAGGGAGAGAATAAATTATGGCTATTTTAGAAGAAAGCAGTATTCAATTAAATCAATCATTTAACACGAAAGAAGAGGCTATTCGTGCTGCGGGTAAAATCCTAGTAGAAGGTCAATACGTAAAAGAAGGCTACATTGATGAAATGCTGAAGCGTGAAGAAAATGTTACAACTTATATGGGGAACTTCATTGCTATTCCTCATGGTACAGAAAATTCAAAAGACTTAATCAATCAATCGGGTATTTCTGTTGTTCAAATTCCTGGCGGCGTAGATTTTGGTACTCCTGAGGAAGAAAAATTAGTAACTGTTGTTTTTGGGATCGCTGGAGTAGGGAATGAACATTTGGACATCCTTTCAAAAATCGCGGTTTACTGTTCAGAAGTAGAAAATGTTGTTAAGTTAGCAGATGCATCTTCTGAACGAGAAGTTAGAGAATTACTAGAAGGGATTGAATAATATGTTAGCCATTCATTTTGGTGGAGGAAATATTGGTCGAGGATTTATAGGAGAAGTTTTAAATAAGAACGGATTTAAGATTGCTTTTGTGGATGTAAATAAAGAAATTATTGATGCCTTAAATGACAAACATGAATACACAATTGAATTGGCTCAAGAAGGCACCCCTCAAATCAAGGTAAACAATGTTTATGGTATCAATAATGGGACTCATCCAGAAGAAGTCATTGCAGCATTTGAACAAGCTGATATTGTAACGACTGCTATTGGTCCAAAAATTTTACCGTATATCGCACCTTTAATTGCTAAAGGGATTCAAAAAAGACGAGCTGGACAATCAACTCAACCCATTGACGTGATAGCATGCGAAAATATGATTGGCGGAAGTACATTCCTTAAAGAAGAAGTTTCAAAACATTTAGCTAAAGAAGATATGGATTATTTGGAACACTACATTGGATTTCCTGATGCTGCAGTGGATCGTATTGTGCCTCTACAATCTCATGAAGATAAATTGTTCGTATCCGTTGAAGGATACAAGGAATGGGTCGTTGATGAATCTAAACTTAAAAATACGGACCTGCGCTTAGATGGAGTTCATTATGCACCTGAACTAGAACCCTTTATTGAAAGAAAGTTATTTACCGTAAACACTGGGCACGCCACTACAGCCTATGTAGGGAAATTTGAAGGATACAAAACGATCGATGAAGCTTTAAAAGATGATAAAGTAAAAGAACAAGTTGAAAATGTTTTAGCTGAAACAGGAGCTTTGATGGTTGGAAAATGGCAGTTTAATGCTGAAGAACACAAAGCGTACATTGCTAAAATTCTTTCTCGTTTTATGAATCCTTATATCTCAGACGATATCACTCGTGTAGCTAGAACGCCGATGCGTAAGTTGGGTTATGACGAACGATTTATTCGTCCCGTTCGCGAAGCAAGTGAAAGAGGGCTTGAAACAGACTACTTGATTAAAACTGTTGCAAAAGCTTTAGTCTATCGTGACAGCAATGATGAGGAAAGCCAACAATTAGAAAAAATGTTGGAAGATAAGTCTGTTGAAACGGTTATTCGTGAAGTTACGCAATTAAAAGATGAAACAATTATTGAAAAAATAGCTAATGAGTATGAACTTTTAACAAGGTAAAAATTAGTTAATTAACAAATGATGTTAGAGTTGTAAAAGAAATTACTTCTGGAATAAACGGGTTTGCTTGTATAAAGCCATGGTACCACCGGAAGCCGAAATCTTCCGGCTTTCAAGCCTTAAACAGAGTGTAATCGCTGAAGCGCTAACGCTCTATAATTCGCATTGAATCCTTTACATGGCTACAAGCAACTCCTATTCCTCCAGAAATTTCAAGTAAGTGATGGAATTAATCAAATAATACTAAAATTAGAAAAAAACAGTTGAGCATATTTTGCTCAACTGTTTTTTTATCCAATAGAATGTTCATTTCTAACAGCTTCTAATTTTTCTGTGACCATGTTGAGAACTTTTTCAGCATCTTCTAACTTTTCTAAGTCGTATTGATTAATATCAATCACCAGAGTAGCACTTTTATCGTAAGCGTTAAACCAACTATCATATTGGCTATGAAGATGAGTGTAATAGTCTAGCAATCCACTATTTTCTTCGATTTGCTCAAATGTACGACCACGTTTTTCGATTCTGTTCAATACAGTATCTAAAGAGCCACGTAAATAAATGAGTAGATCGGGAGATTTTTTAGGCATATTGTCTAATTCTTCCATCATGTTATCTAATAAATCTAAATAAGTGTCCATCTCTGCATCGCTCATATTTCCTTCTTCATAGTTGATTCGAGTAAACAAGGCATCTTCGTAAATCGAACGATCTAATACATTATTTTCGTGTTTAAAGGCAGCTTTAATACTTCTAAAACGAGTATTTAAAAAATAAATTTGTAGTGAGAAAGCCCATCTTTCAGGATTTTCATAGAACTTTTCCAAAATTCGATTATCATCCACACTCTCATAGAAAGCCTCGCTTCCTAATGCTTCTGAAATGAATTTTGTGTAGGTGCTTTTACCAGCACCAATCATACCAGCTAAAACAATCACAGCTTTGTTTTCTCCCTTCATATAACGGCCACACTCCTATCAAAGACCGATGTCTTCTTCTTTCTTTTGCGTATTTTAGTATACCATATATTAAAGAGACTGTTCGGTAATTTTGGAAAGTTGGAGGAAGGAGATGGATCAACCAAATAATTTTTGATATGTTTTTGGGCCAGTGATGCCATCAGCTAAAAGCTTAAAACTAAGTTGAAATTGTTTGACTGCCTCTGTTGTTTTTGGACCATAATGTTTATCTGGCGTATCTAAGTTTAAATGATAGTTGCCTGTTAAAAATGCTTGGACTACGTACACGTCCCATCCAGAAAATCCGTTTTTTAGAATTCTCATTTTTGAAGCAGATTCTGGCCCCCAATAGCCATCGGATTTGGAACCAATTTTTTTTTGGAGCAAACTGATTAAGCTTTGTTTTGTTACCGGGCCAAATAGACCGTCTTGTTTGATACCAAGAGTTTTTTGAATGGTTTTTATGATCGCAAATTGAGAAAGTGGAGTTGCGTTTGAAGAATTTGTTGAAATGATTAGCCTTTGACCAATCAGAATGGTTTCAGAAGATAGTTGATTGATCGTTTTCAACCATGTAAGGGTAGTATGGTATTTTTTAGCAATACTCCATAATGAATCGCCTTTCACTACAATATGGTGCAAGTGATTTGATTTTGTAGGAGAAGAGGGCGATAAAACCTCCTTTTGAGTAGTTGAGGATAAATCACGCGCAAATTGATTAAGAGAAATACTGTGTTGCATTAAATAAGCATCGGGATCGGTATGAGTGGTGCCTCCTAAATTGCTAGAGATCCAATGATGTGTTTTAATGCCTTTGGATGCAAGAGAAGTACCTGTATTTAATGTATTAGGGATTCCGGCTTCTGCAGCAAGTTTTTTTAATAGCCATACATAGGCTACATAATCTTTTTTAAACCAGTCTGGATTAGATGTACGTGCTAATTCTACTTGAGCATACACATGAGGGTTGGCGTATTTCCCAGCACCATACTGTATTTTTCCTGTTTGAGCGATCTGGACGATTCTTCCACCTCCACCAACCCAATGACTTGTGAAGGAACCGTTTTTTTGAGCCATCCGTTTCATATAAGCAATTTCATTTTCCAGAGAAAGTGATCCTGTATTGTTTAAGTTCCCAGATTCGTGGGCAATAACTAGACTTTTACTGATCAAGTTATTCTGAGTGATTGTCAAAAGTTGTTGTTCAATGATATAAGTCATTTATATCCCTCCTGTAATAATCAAAATAGGGCAAGACTGTTGTCTTACCCTATTATTTAATGAATAGTTTAATCATGTTCTATGACAGACTCAATAATGCTTCACCATAGCGCTTATTGGCTATTATTCTACTTCAAAAATATCATTTACTACGCGCTCGACATAGCGAGCTCCTGCTACAGTAGCGTAGGGATTTGAGCCGTCAATTTGAAACATATTTAACGAGATGATTGAATTCATTGCTTGCTGAGCTTTTTCTGTAGTTAAATTAAGAATTGGATCTTTTACACTCATTGTTTTTGTCTTTCCTAAACTGGTAACGAATCTTAATTCCAATGATTTTGCCATATTAATTTCCTCCTTAGTGGATAAACTGATTTAATTGAATGTTCTTTTTATTGCTTAGCGTGTATAGGTATATTCTTCAACCATGACTGATTGTACATAAGGTAAACTTGTTAAAGATTCTAAAGCAGCAGAAAATCCTTCTACTTGTTCGTCTGTAACAGAGTTGATTGTGTTAGAATAGCTGCGTTTTACCGTTTTTTCAATTGCAGCATCTTCAAAATGCACTTCAATTGCCCCATTTGTCCATTCTTTTTGCATAATATATTCCTCCTTATAAAATAAGTTATGGTGTAAGTTTTTGTCATGACATCTTACACCTGTAATAACGTTTAGAAGGAATAGAGTGTTACATAGTAAGAGGAAAGCTAGACACTCTGCTTTAGAAAGGCACAGTAAAAAAAATCTATCTTTGCTTCGTATCAGTCGTTTTAAAGGTTAATGTAGTTCTTATATAGATATACCAATCATCTTTAAAAAGTGAGAGATTCCTCCTTTGAGAGCAGTACAATGGACTAAAGTTAGATAGAAAAATGAATAGGGAAATGCTTTTAAACAATCATATTTCTAACTTAAAAGAAGCATTTTAAACGTTTACAAATCTTTTGATTTAGTAGATAATAAGTGAACTATCAAAAGATTATGCTTTTACTTGCGAAATAGTTCTTAATTTTGCAAACTTAAAAATAAATAGTGTTTTTTAATTGTGTTAAGTTACTGAAACACTTCTAAGCCAAGCAAATAAGGAGGTCAATATGAATTTAACGAAACTTGTCCAAACATATGTCTTGAATCAGAATGTTGGTAGTCCAATTTTTATTTCAGACATCATGCATTACATAGAACAATTTGCTGATGACCAAAAAATGGGTCAACAAGTAAGAAAAAATGTGAATGTTATTCTAATGAGAATGGTAAAAGATGGGAACAATTTAAAACGTTTTGGAACGGGAGTCTATTATCGGGATGATACTGATCACTCAGAAGAAACAGGAATTGATAGTATTGAACTAATCAACAGAACTTATATAGAAGATAAAAGAGGTAACGTATTTGGATACCTTACTGGAGCAGCTTTTTTGCACAAATTAGAGCTTATCGAAAATCCACCGAGCGAAATGATTATTGCAACAAATGCAAAAAGAAATGGCAATATCGAAACAACGGACATAGTGTTTAAATTGGTTAACCCTCCAACAACTGTGACCCGTGAAAATTATCGGTATTTACAAATGTTGGATTTAATAAAAAATGATTTAATAAATGGGAATAATCTTCAATATAGCTTTGCATTGACACATTTTATGAATAAGTACCAGCTAAAGGAAGCAAAACTAGTAGCGTTGGCTGTGGACTTTTATAGTCAGAAAGTCGTTCTTAAAGTTGCCGAATTTATTAGCAATAAAGTATACTTGGAAGAACAAAAAGATGAAATCATTATTACGTTAGATACTACAAAGCAAAAGGAATTGTATGAGAATGATTAAAGGTTTGTTTAATAACTAGTATTTCTGGTTCAAAAAAATCTGATAAGAACGGTTTGGCTCTCAAGAGAGCCATGGTATTGTTTAAATTCTTTACACGCCTATAAGCACACCTATTCCTCTAAAAAAATTCAAATAAGGGAATGCACTAATCTATCCACACTAAAAATTATAGGCCCAGTTAAATAAGAATACGTAAAAAGCCCAGAGCGTGCTCCAGGCTTTTTTTTTCGTCAAACATATGATAATATATACATATGAATAGATGTACATATGAAAAGGAGGACATGGTCTATGTTAAACGAAGAAACACCTACTATGTTAGATGAAGAGATACTTTCAACCGTTAGCAGTGTCTTCAAGGTATTAAGTGATCCTACCCGAATCTCACTACTGAATGTTTTAGAAAATAAAGAAATAAATGTAGGTACATTAGCATCTACTTTATCTCTTGAACAATCTGCAGTTTCTCATCAATTAAAGATTTTGCGATCTGCTCGTTTAGTAAAATCAAGAAGAGTAGGAAAAATGATGGTCTATAGTCAAACAGATGACCATGTTTATAGCATATTAAAACAAGTAATTTTACATGCACAAGAAGAAAATTGATACGTTTTTTTATAAAAGGAGGAATGAAAATGAAAGACTATGCTGTTCAGGGTTTGCATTGTGCCAATTGCGCTAAAAAAATGGAGGCTCAATTGCATCAACTACAAAAGGGCAAAACCATTCGATTGAATTATTCTACTAGTAGAATTTATCTTTCTGATGAAGTAGATATGAAAGCTGTTAAAAAAATTTTGATGTCCGATAATGTGCAAGTTTTGGAAGATAATTTAATCGTTGATGAACAAGATACAATAAAGAGCGCAGCTCATTCTCACAATCATGTTCCAGACTACACAGGAAGCAAAAACTCTGTACACAATATAAAAATTGTCTTTATTCTAAACCTTGTTTTTTCACTAGCTGAATTTATTTTTGGAATACTATTTAATAGCGCAGCTATATTGTCAGATGCTGTTCATGATTTGGGCGATTCACTATCTGTGGGATTAGCTTTGGTTTTCCAAAAAATTTCGACGAAAGAAGCGAATGAACAGTATAGTTTTGGTCATAGGCGATTTTCACTTTTAGGTGCGATGATTACTTCAGTTATTTTAATAGGAGGATCTATATTAATCATTTTAAATAGTGTACCTTTACTATTTGATCCTCAACCTGTAAATTCACGAGGTATGTTCTGGCTTTCCATTGTAGCGATTGGAATAAACGGGTATGCAGCTTGGTTAATCAGCAAAGGCACATCAAAAAATGAGAAGGTTCTTAACTTGCACATGCTAGAAGATGTTCTAGGTTGGGTAGGTGTTTTAACTGTTAGTATAGTACTGGATTTTACAAATTGGTTCATTTTAGATCCAATCTTATCTTTACTAATATCGGGTTATATTTTGTCAAAAGCTCTTCCAACTTTTTTAGAAAACACATCCATTTTTCTTGAAGCTGTACCAAAAGGGATAGATATTAGAGCTTTAGAAAAGAATATCAAACGTATTGAGCATGTCCACGCTGTTTCGCATTTTCATATGTGGTCAATTGATGGTGAAGAGAATGCCTTAGCAATAACGGTCTATGTCAATACCAAAGATACTGGGAAACAAGAACAAATCAAAGAAGAAATTCGTTATTTAACTAAAGACGCCAATGTTACTCATTCGACCATTGAGATCGTTGTTGATGAAGAATATTTAATTAAATAAAGCAGGTTGAATTTAATTCATACCACTTACAAAGGCTTCTTCTTTGCTAGTGGTATGAATTTTTGCTATCATGAATATAAATTAAGGATGACTAAAAAACACTGAAATAGTCATCACGTAGCAAAAAGTTAAACTGTTCAACGTTACTATATGAAATGGAGTGTGAGTTCAAATGGATAGAAGAGTTGAAGGAACATATACGTCAAAAGAAGAAACGGTAAGTGCAGTAGAAAGACTCATCAATGAAGGATATGCAACAGATGAAATTATTATTGTGACCAATGAAAAACATGAAAAAGAATTAGAAGATTTAACCCTTGTAGAGGTTGATGCTGTAAGTCCTACCGAAGGATTGTCTATTTGGGAAAAATTAAAGGAATCTTTCAGTTTTGGACGATACAATTCGGATGAAATTTCCAATCCTCTAGAAGAATATGGTGTAGAGGAAGACATTGGTGAACATTATACAGAAGCTTTAGAAAGTGGAGAGATTGTTATTCTGGTCAATAGTGCAGGTCCATCAAAAACACAACAGTTATCTCAAGTAAATGAAGAAGTACTAAATGGAGATACTGAAAGTGCAGCGAAAGATCCGGTTAAATCTCCTACAAAAGAAAAAACGGACGCTGTACCTGGAGAAGGAGAACAATTCGATCCTACTAAAGCCCAATCGTCTAGAGAAGATATCGAAGGAAAACCTGTAACAGCTCCAGATAAGCAAAGTTCAAATTCAGAGGAGTCTATTAGTCCGATTACGTCAAATCAAAAACAGGATGGCAATACAGTGTCAACAGTAAATGAAGAGGTTAAAGGTTCTTCGCTTGAAAAAGGTCCTGAATTAACTGGCGATGAATCTACGGTAGTGGCTGAAAATGAAGGTCATGCATATCCTGACAATATCAGCAAAGGAGTTGTGGATGGAGGAGATTCTTCTCATAGCAAAGGAATTGAAAAAACAGAAGAATCAAAACCTGAAATGAATACAAAACAACCCGAAAGCGATGCATATTATAGTGATGATTACGAAGAAGCTGGCGGAAAAACAATTCAAAAAGATGACGAAGATAAATAAAAAAGATTGAGACCTAGGTCTCAATCTTTTTTATTATGATGGACAATTAGTATAGGTACTTTAAATAATATTCCCGGAAGACTACAGGCTTCTAACGATTTTATAGACTTCTACAAACAATCTTGGCCATTCCAGAAGAAATCTTATGCAGAGAAGTCTTCTTATTTGTATTCGTTTTCCTAAGTTGCTATGCTTAATTTGTAGAGGAAATTTAGGAGGAATGAGAAATGACAAATTCTGATAAAGAAACTCAAAAACCAAAGGAAAATTACTTGATTAATGATGACAGTAAAAATCTTAACCCTGAACCACAAACAGAAGATCCAAATTACAAAGCAGCAGGGAAACTAGAAGGCAAGACAGCCATCATTACTGGTGGAGATAGTGGCATCGGACAAGCTGTAGCGATTGCTTTTGCAAAAGAAGGTGCAGATGTTGCTATTGGTTACCTAGAATCAGAAGATGATGCGAACTATACAAAAAATCGGATTGAAAAAATTGGTCAAAAGGCCTTAGTATTTAAAGGTGATGTAGGACAAGAGTCTTATGCTAAAGAAGTAGTGTCAAAAGTAATCGAAGAATGGGGCCATCTAGATATCTTGGTCAATAATGCCGGCGAGCAACATGTTCAAGAGAAAATTGGGGATATAACCGCAGAACAATTGGATCGAACATTTAGAACCAACATCTTTAGTCAATTCTACTTTGTGAAAGCTGCGATGCCTCATTTGTCAGAAGGTGCATCAATCATCAATACAACATCGATTACAGCTTATCGTGGAAGTGAACACTTGTTAGATTACTCAGCTACTAAAGGTGCCATTACAGCTTTCACAAGATCTCTTTCTCAAAATAGTGAAGTGATCGATAAAAAAATTCGCGTAAATGGTGTGGCTCCTGGTCCAATATGGACTCCACTTATACCAGCTACTTTTACAGAAGAACAATTAGAAGACTGGGGTAAGGGCGGAGCAATTGAACGAGCTGGTCAAGCTTTTGAATTAGCACCGACGTATGTTTATTTAGCAAGTACTGACTCTAGTTACGTTTCTGGTCAAGTGTTGCATGTTAATGGCGGAGTGGTCATAAATGGATAAACTGGATTCTTGATTTTTTAAAATTGCAACTAAATGCACTTTGAGTCTGATTATAAGGCGTCTATTTTGAAAACTTGTTTTTCATTTGGTACAGTTAATTATAGAAATAAGAGTGTTTGATGTTATCCCTCTTAATTATTTAGCAGCCTAATTGGCTAAACGACTAAAGAGGATACAAAAAAAGGAGCGTGTAAAGGATGAATAAAGTAGTTATCGGTTCATTTTCTAATGTACAAGAAACAACGGCTTGTGTGGAACAATTGATCGCAGAAGGCCATTCAACAGACAGTATAAAAATTGTGACGACTAATCAAGATCCTGCAGCGATTCAAAGTCAAACAAGTGTGGAAATTGATAAAGTTTCAGCAGAAGAAAAAGAATCTTTCTTGGATAAATTTAAACATTTATTTGCTGATACAGACGAAGATTTAGTGTTAGAAAATTTTGGTGTAGATGAAGCTAGTGCAGAGCAATACAATGAGTCTTTAAAAAAAGGCGAATACATTGTACTTGCTGATAAAGATAAAGAAGCAAATTCAAAAACCAATTTAACTAAAGAAACTACTGGAACTGTTGGTCAAGCTGGACAAGGTGTGCGAGAAGTCAGAAATGCTTCACAACCAACGGATGAAGTGAATTATGCAAATGATGGGAATGACCTTTTAAACAACGCAGAAGTTCCATTTAATAGTCAGTTTACAGATCAAGATGAACTTGATGAAAGCATCATAGTGAAATCTGATTTAACTGATACCACAGTTCCTGAAACGATCGAGGAGGATGAAATTATGGCAGATTCGATTAGACAAGAGAACAAACCTAGATTACAGGATAATCAAGATAACGAATCAACGAATGGTGCATTTAGTAAAGACCAAGATCGAAGAGATGATACAAGGGATGTTGTGTCTCCAAAAGAAGAACCTTTATCCCGCAGAGAATTTGATCCTAATGACAATCCATTACAAGGAGAACCAACAGAGGATGCATTAAAACATGAAGACCAATTTGAGTCCGGTTCATCTAACGAAGAATCGGTAGATTTGCCTATTTTTGATAACAGTACTTTATCAAACCAACCAATTAGCGATCCAAGAGACGAATTTAGAAAATAAGGAACGAGATGTGAAAGTGATTCAGGCTTAGGTCTGAATCACTTTTTTTAATTATCATCGTCGAATGACAATTTTCGAACATGTGTTTGTGACTATTTTATGTTATAATAATGGAACTGAAGTAGGGGGTGAAGCCATGATATATAAACCCAATAGTGGAAATGAGGGCTCTTCAACATCTGCATTACCCAAAATTACAAAGATTGAAGCGCAAAAAAGAAAAGGACGCTACAATATTTATTTAGATGGAGAATATGCTTTTCCTGTTGATGAAGCTATTTTAATTAAACACATCTTGCATAAAGGAATGGAAATCTCAAAAACATTCCGTCAAGAATTAGAGATAGAAGATGGTTACCGCAAAGCTTATACGAGAGCACTCGTTTATTTGAACTATTCTTTGCGTTCAATAAAAGAAATAAAAGACGACTTGGTCGCCCATGAATTTACTAGTGAAACTGCTGATCAGGTTATCGAACAATTAAAAGAACAAGGTTACTTAAACGATTTAATGTATGCTGAAAGTTATACAAGAACCGCTGCAAATGTTAGCGGAAAGGGGCCTTACGTGATAAAAAGAGAGTTGAAAAAACGTGGAGTTAAAGATGAAACGATTGAAGAAGCAATGGAGCAATATCCGTTTGATCAGATGGTAGAAAATGGTGTTGCCTTAGCAGAAAAAGTTATGCGACGTTCTTCGCAACATTCATCAAGAGAAACGAATAATAAAATCCGTCAAAATTTAATGCAAAAGGGATTTCAATCTGATGTTATCACTCAAGTATTGGAAGAAATCAATACGGAAAAAGAAGTAGACGATGAGTACGAGGCATTAAAAACACAAGGTGATAAAATTTGGCGCAAGCAAACGAAGTTAACCGGAGCTAAAAAAATTCAAAAAGTTAAAAGCGGATTATTTCAAAAAGGATTTGCTGGCGACTTAATTACGCAATACATCAATGAAAAAGAAATGGAAGAAGAGGAAGAATGACAGTAAGTGAATCAAATTTAGATGCAACAAACAAAAATGAAATTTATGGTATTCCTATGTGGTCTCAAGAAAAAATTAATCGGTTTAGAGAAACGCTCCTAAGTTGGTATGATTTAGAAAAACGAGATCTCCCATGGCGAAAAAACAATGATCCCTATCGTATTTGGGTATCTGAAATCATGTTGCAACAAACAAGAGTAGATACTGTTATTCCGTATTATTTAAATTTTATGCACACTTTCCCAACGATAGAAGCATTAGCATTAGCACATGAAGATATATTGTTAAAAGCTTGGGAAGGATTGGGATACTATTCACGAGTTCGAAATATGCAAACTGCAGCTCAACAAATCATGAATGATTACAATGGAGAAATGCCAACAGATCCTAAAGAAATAGGCAAACTAAAAGGGATAGGACCTTATACAACTGGCGCGATTTCGAGTATGGCTTTTGGACTCCCTGAACCAGCTGTAGATGGAAATGTGATGCGCGTGTTGAGTCGGTTATTTGAAATTGATGCGGATATTGCTAAGCCTGGTAATCGTAAAATTTTTGAGGCTATTATGCGAGAACTGATTGATCCCTATAAACCTGGAGATTTTAATCAAGCATTTATGGATTTGGGTTCAAGTATCTGTACACCTAAAAATTACCATCCGGAATTAAGCCCCATCAAAAAATTTAATCAGTCGTATCAAAACGGCACGTGGGAAAAATACCCCGTAAAAAGTAAAAAGAAAAAAGCAAAGCCGGTTTATTATATAGGGGCAATCATTAAAAATTCAAATGGTGCGTTTTTATTAGAAAAGCGTCCTGAAAATGGCTTACTGGCTAATATGTGGACCTTTCCTATGATTGAGGAAGAGTCAGTAATTCAAGAGACAGGAATTGCACACGGAACATTGATTCAAATAGACGATGAAGAGCGAATAGAACAAGTGGTGAAAAAGATTGTGACTGAACTAGAGAATAGATATCAAATTAAGCCAACACTAATGGAAGCACCTTTTATTGAAGTTAAGCATATATTCAGCCATTTAAAATGGTTTATCGCTGTTTATTATGGACAATTGCTAATAGAAGAACCTATCGATATTCCTGAAAACTGTTATTGGGTAAAGCCTTCTGACTTTGATCAATATGTATTTCCAGGTCCTCAAACTAAAATGTGGCAGAGTTATTTGACAAAATTTAAGAATTAATCTGACAAGAATAGATTAAAGACCCTTTTTTTTAGGTTTTTAAAAGTTTCATTTAAGCGTTGATTCTCATTTTTTTTTCATTATTTATTTGGTTTTATACTATAAAGATTAAGAGTTGTGATATAATAAGTACGAGTCGAGTGCTTAGGCATTCTCTGGTTTATTATTTACTAATTTCTTGCGATTTTATGCGAGAAAAAGAAAGTTGGGTTAGGGATGCATATTCCAAAAGAAGGAGAATACATCACAATCCAAAGCTATAAACATGATGGCAGTTTGCATCGCACTTGGAGAGATACCATGGTACTTAAGACAAGTGATCAATCGTTAATAGGAGTGAATGATCATACTCTTGTAACGGAATCGGATGGCCGAAGATGGCTAACGCGAGAACCAGCGATTGTTTATTTTCATAAGCATTATTGGTTCAATATCATTGCAATGATAAGAGATAATGGCGTTTCTTACTATTGCAATCTCGCTTCGCCTTATTCGTTAGATGAAGAAGGTCTGAAGTATATTGATTATGATTTAGATATCAAAGTCTTTCCAGATGGCGAAAAACGCTTATTGGATGTAGATGAGTATGAAGATCATAGCATAAAGTGGAATTATCCTGATGATATTGACCATATTTTAAAAGAGAACGTGAAAATTCTAGTGGATTGGATCAACGAAGAAAAAGGTCCTTTTTCACAAGATTATGTTGACATATGGTATAAACGCTATCAACAGTTATCACATAAGCAATGACCTTTTACTGGATAAGATGATAGTAATTTCTCTAAGATAGATATAAAAATAGTAAAGAGGTTCCAAAATGCTGGAGCCTCTTTACTATTTTTATGAAAAAGTATAGTGGCTTTGAATGAATGTATGGTAAAATAATCAAGGGTTCAATAACAAATGAAATTATTCGAGAGAAAATCAAAGTGTAAATAAGGAGTGAAAAAAGTGTCTAAAAAAAGTGGATTTATCATTTTTTTATTAATAATTTTAGCTGGAGGAGTTGTTTTTTTGGGCATGAGCTATTCAAAAAAACAGCAAGAACAATTAATGTCAGTTGCTGAGCAAACGGATCAAAAAGCAGAAGCAGTAACGGAAGGAGACGTATCTGCACAGATTGCTGAATATGAAGCAAGTCGTGAAGAGCTTTCTGTACTAGAATACTTGAAGTATGTCAGCTTATTAAAAGATGAGGTTTCAATTAGTTTTTATGGGGACATAGCTCAAGAAGAGAAATGGGTCTCAGAAATAGATGCATACATAAAAGATCAGATTGGCAGCACTATGAAAGTCAATCGTTTGCCTTATACCGATTATAATTCTTATCAATTGATCAGTGAAAATAAAGCAACCGATCTTGCTCAAACAAATCCAGATGTTGTATTTTTTCAATTGACCCCTTATGCTGATCAAGAACTAGACATCGCTTTAGCTGATTCAAGTGATTATTTAGAAATGAATTATGCTGCAATAAAAGATATCTTGCCTGAAGCGTTGATTATCTTTGTTTCCCCTAATCCAAGCAGCAGTGAAAAAGGGAACAACAATTCAAGAACACTTGATTATACTTCCTATGTAAATGAGATGGTGTCAACAGTTGAATCTAATGAATGGATTGGATTTAATCTTCATGATAGCTACCTTGAAAAACTTGAGGCTGACGGAATCTCGTTGGAGAACACTTTAACAGAGAATGGCAAATCAATGAATGGTGAAGGAACAACTGTATACCGTGCTTTATTCGAAGAAGCATTAAACCAAAAAAGAGATACTACTAGCGGAATTTAATTGATGTATTTAAAAAGGCAGTTGAGCGAATATGCTCAACTGCCTTTTTACTATTTTTTATTGTTCAACGTGTTCGATGTTAGAAATGTCTGTATCTGGATTCCAATCGTTTCCTTTATAACTACTGACCAGGATGTTTAAATGCTCTAAATATTCCTCATACTTTAAAATACTGGACATGATATGAATAACCGCGTTACTTTGTCCATAGTCATCATGAAGGTATTCTTCCAAACTCGCTTCATCAAAGAAGGACTGCATAAATTCTTTTCTGAGCGGGGCTTTATATGCAATAAAATTCACACTGTCTGGTGAAACACGTCCGTTAAATTTTAATAGAATTTGTTCATGTGCTGCGAGTAAAGTTTCCAGACGTTCTCGTATCAAGATACGCAAATCTTTTGGAAAATGGTTAAATGAATTTTCATATTTATGAAATGTGTAAGATAAATTATAGGCTTCTCTCGTTGTCGCGATGATTTGTCTATAAACAACGACTTTCCGCATTTTTTGAATGCGGTCTTTTTTTCTCGTGGTCATTCCTTCATCTTTGAATAATGAAAGATAGACATCCATCCGATTAAGCTCTGATTTGATCCATTTTAAATCTTTTTTTAGAATAGGATACTGGCTGTTTTTCCGAACACTTGCACGTAAAAACTTCATGATTTCAGTCGTTGAGTAGTCGGTAACATGATACAATTTTTCTTCATACTTTGGAGGGAACAAAATAGTATTCACCAAGAAAGCAATAAAAACTCCCATAATGGTAGCTGTGACTCGTATAGTGGCATAAAGAATAAAATTATCTTCAGTGGTTTCCATAATAACAATTAAAGTTACAGTAGCTAAACCAATCACACTACTAAGGTTCAGTTGATTTAAAATAGCAATCAATAGACAAGCAGCTAACCCTACCACAATAAAGTGATTCCCTAAAGTTAACGTGATGCAAATAGCGACTAGAGCGCCAATCAAGTTGGCGATGATGCGATCTTTGAGGGTGTTGATGGATCGTTTGACTGAAGGCTGCAATGCGAAAATAGCTGATATAGCAGCTAAAACACTGCCTGATGGGAAGTTTAATAGCGCAGGAATAGCTAAAGAAAGAGCAACAGCTATTCCTGTTTTAAGCGTTCTTGCTCCGATTCTCATAAATTATATTCACTCCATTTGATAGATAGTTATACTAGTATGATAAGCTACTTAGAGTCAATAAGCAAAGAATTTAGAGTAAATAGTTTGAAAATTAAGATAATATCATAATGAACAGCAATACTTTTAAGAAAGTTTGGAAAAAGCTGTATCAATCGCTTTTTTAGTTTCATCAATGTCTTCTTGCGTATGCATAATGGTTAAAAACCAAGCTTCATATTTACTTGGAGCAAGATTGATTCCTTCATCCAACATGTTTTTGAAAAACTTTCCAAATCGGTCAGAGTCTGTATTTTTTGCATCTGCATAATCTTCAATTGAATGATCTGAGAAGTAGACAGTAAGTGATCCACCAATTTGGTTTACAACTGTTGGGATGTTATATTTTTTACCAGCTGCAAGAAGAGCATCTTTTAACTGAATAGCAAAGTCAGCCATTCTCTCATAGATTCCTGGTTCTTGTAAAACTTCTAAACAAGCAATTCCAGCTTGCATAGAAAGTGGGTTTCCCGACATAGTACCAGCTTGATAGGCAGGTCCAAGAGGAGCTACAGTATCCATGATACGTGATGGGCCACCATATGCGCCAATAGGTAATCCTCCACCAATGGATTTTCCAAATGCTGTTAAATCAGGAATAACACCTAGCATATCTTGAGCAGCACCGTAATGGAAACGGAAGTTGGTGATCACCTCATCATAGATAACTAAGGCTCCATGTTCATGAGTAATTTCATTGACGGCCTCTAAAAATCCAGGCTTCGGAGCTACCATACCAAAATTACCAACAATGGGCTCCACTAAAACAGCTGCGACTTTGTCTCCTAATTTTCCCATAACTGCTTTGTAGGATTCAATATCATTGTAAGGTACAGTGATTACTTCTTTTGATGTACCTACTGTTACTCCACCGGAATCTGTGGTACCTAGTGTAGAAGGACCGCTACCTGCCTCAACAAGTACGAGATCAAAATGACCATGGTATTGACCAGTAAATTTAACAATCAATTCACGGTTTGTGTAAGCACGAGCAACACGAACGGTTGTCATCACGGCTTCAGTTCCAGAATTTGTAAAACGTACTTTATCCATTGAAGGAATAGCAGTGGTTAACATCTTTGCAAAAGTCACTTCATGTTCAGATGGTGTACCAAATAACACACCTGTATCTGCAGCTCTTTTTATTGCTTTGGCAATATGCGGATGATTGAATCCAGTTATAATGGGCCCAAAAGCTGCTAAATAGTCAATATAGCGATTGCCATCAACATCATATAAATAAGCTCCATCCCCACGCGCCATGGTAACCGGATTGCCTCCGCCAACGCCTTTAAATGAGCGGCTCGGACTATTCACTCCTCCAACAATAACTTGATTCGCTTCATGAGCTAACCGATCGCTTTGAGTATGATTTAACATAAAATAATTGCCTCCTTAAAAGTAAAATCATTTCTATTGTAATGCTCCTACCATAGAAGTGCAATATTTCCTTTGGTAGCGCATAAAGGATTTATTTGCAAAGTTAACCTAGAAAAGTTATGATTACAATACAAAACACTTATTACAAGATGATAATCACTATTAACTGATAGCGGAAAAATCATAAAATTGAAAAAGTGTTTACTAATTGAATTTGAAAGGAGGAAAGAGATGACTTCAAATCATTTAGTGGCTCATTCGATTGAAAAATTAAAACGTGCGCATATACGTATTACACCGCAACGTTATGGTATTTTAGAATATTTAATTGAGAATGATAATCATCCGACAGCAGATGAAATTTACCAAGCTTTGGTAACAAGATTTCCTAATATGAGTGTTGCAACCGTTTATAATAATTTACGACTGTTTACAAAAGTAGGTTTTGTAGATGAGATGAACTACGGAGATGCTTCAAGTCGATTTGATTTTAGCTCTGCGCAGCATTATCATGCCATTTGTGAAGAGTGTGGAAGAATCGAAGACCTCTATTATCCAGGATTAGAGGATATTGGTGAAGTAACGACTACTTTGACCGGCTTTAAAGTTAAGCGACATAGATTGGAAATATACGGAATCTGTCCCGAATGTCAATTGAAATTAGAGGGGCAAGAAATACGTACTAAAGAGTCATAGAATTGGATAAAAAAGTACCTTTTACAGGTGCTTCTTTATTTTCCGCAAAATTAAAAGTTATTAAGGGAACATTGACACAAAAATAATTTCTCTATACTATTAGTTTTATAATAGAAGATACAGATAGAGTATATAAATAAGTTTGAGACTAGATAAGGGAAGGGAGACGGCATGACTACACTTAATGATGTTGCAAAAAAAGCGAATGTATCAAAAATGACGGTATCCAGAGTGATCAACCATCCCGAACAGGTGACCGACGAACTAAAAGAGCTTGTTTTTGAAGCAATGGAAGAACTTAACTATCGTCCAAATGTGGCAGCAAAAGCTTTGGTCAATAATCGTACACAAATCATTAAATTATTTATCCTTGAAGAAATGGATACAACTGAACCTTATTATATGCATTTGTTAACCGGTATTGCACGTGAATTAGACAATCGTCATTACTCCTTACAATTGGTTACTAAAAACAATTTTGATATAGGTGCATGTGATGGATACATTATTTGCGGGATGCGTGAGAGTGATTATAATTGGATAAGTGGTGCTACGAAACCTGTCGTTTTATTTGGTGAAAATCGACATGGTTATGATTTTGTTGATTCAGACAATAAAGAAGGAATTGCGAAGGCAACACAATATGGCATTGATTTAGGGTATGAGAATATTATTTTTATTGGAATCGATGTAAAAGAGCCTTTTGAATATTCACGCGAGAGCGGGTACATAGTTACTCTTCAAAAAAATAAAAGAGTACCAGAAATTCATCGTTTTGAGAATCGTTCGCGTTATGCTGCAGAGTTTATTAAAGAAAACTGGAATGGATTCAAACCCAATACGCTCTTTATTTGCAGCTCAGATCGCTTAGCAATTGGGATTCAAAGAGGAATTATTAATATGGGTGGGAGTATACCTGCTGATTTTGGCATTATTGGACATGATGGTGTTTTTTTAGATCAGATTGCTTTTCCGCAACTTACTACGGTAAAACAACCTGTTATTCAAATGGGTGAAGCTTGTGCTCAAATGGTATTAAATAAAATTGAACAAAAGAATGCCCCACAAGGAGAACTTTTTTTTACTCCGGAATTGATTGTTAGAGGAACAACTATGCAAAAAAATTCATTAAGAAAGAAGTTTGAATATGACTAAAGCTATGATTATTGTAAATCCTTCTTCCGGTGGAGAAAAGGCGGAAAATTATACAGATAAATTGAAAAGACAATTTGAAAAGAATTATTCTGAATTTGTTATCAAAAAAACTGAAAAATCAGGAGATGCCAAAGAGTTTGCGGAAGAAGCAGCTTTAAGAAAATATGATGTTGTTTTTGCAATGGGTGGAGATGGGACAGTCAGCGAAGCAGTGAACGGATTAATGCTCCATGAATCTGAAACAGTGTTAGGTATTATTCCGACTGGGACTGTCAATAATGTGGCTCGAGCTATAGGTATACCAATGGATCCGGAAAAAGCTATTGACTCATTAAAACAGTTGAATGTTAAGCAAATCGATGTGGGGAAAGTGAATAACCGCTATTTTATCAGTTCGACTTCGGTTGGCCCTATACCTGAATCGATTCAAGAAGTAGATGTAGATATGAAAACAAAATTCGGCGTTTTTGCTTATTTAATTGAAGGAATAAAGGCATTGAGGAATGATGAAACGTATACCTTCGAATTAGATATTGATGGAGACAAATGGACAGCTGACTACAGTATGCTTTTGATTGCCATGAGCAATTTTGTTGGAGGAGTAGGTACTGTTATTCCTGAAGCAGAGATTGATGATGGAGCTCTCCATTTAGTAACCTTGAAAGAGACAACAGTGAAAGAAAAATTAAGTTTAGTGCCAGAATTATTTCAAGATTCAGATTACACAAAAGATCAATTGGAACACCGTTCGTTTAAAAAAGCAACGATTCGTTTATTAGAAGATAAAGAGATCAAATGTACTGTTGATGGCGATAAGGGGATAACTTTCCCACTTGAACTTGAAGCGGTCCCACATTCGTTAATGGTTTTTGTGTAATAATTAATAACGGTCCTATACTATTTGGAGTGAAAGATTTGCTCATCAAATAATACAGGGCCATTTACTTTGCGTTAAAATTAGTAAGAGCTTCTACTCGACATTGTCATTCGGTTCTGCTTAAGAAATAGAGACTAGAAGGTCTCTACTCGACATTCTTACTCATTTTTCCTAACCTAATATATACGATCTAAAAAAAACGCCAGAAGTTTTTTACTTCTGGCGTTTTACATATTATTATCAGAAAAATCCCTTTTAAATAACTTTTTCAGTCGTTTGAGACAGCAAACCGGATTCATAAAATTGATCCATATCTTCTTTAGGGACCATACTACCGCCAGTCGCCCAAGCAATGTGTGTAGCTTGATTCATTTTATCTGATAGTCCATTTTTTTCTAAATAGATTTTTCCTTCTTCAGATTGGCATAATCTTAAAGCGCCTGGAACACCTGCTAAAGCAGCCGGTTCTAGATAAATTTTTTCTTTATCAATAAGAGCACTTAACAAACGGTTTGTCTCAAAGTCATCAATAGTATATGAACCGCTAAAAAAGTGTTTCATGATGCTAGCAACTAGTTTTGACGTACGAGGTACGGCTAGTCCATCGGCCACGGTCAAACCATCCAAGCCAAAATCTTTAACAGATACTTGATCGAACTTCCCGGTCATCAATCCCATGGTCATTGAAGGAACGTGAGTCGGTTCAGCAAAGAAACAATGAACATTATCGCCATAAATTTGTTTCAACCCAAAAGTGATACCACCTGGTGAACCACCAATGCCACAAGGTAAATAAACAAATAAAGGATGATTTTCGTCTACAAGTATATTTTCTTGTTCTAATTGTTTTTGCAAACGATTGGCAGCAACTGTATAGCCCAAAAATAGTTCAATTGAATGTTCATCATCAACATAGTAACTCATTGGATCTAAGTCGGATTGTTCACGTCCTTTTTTTACAGCGTTTGTAAAATCAGACTCATGTTCAATAACCGTAACACCACGAAAACGCAATAAATCTTTTTTCCATTGTTTTGCTTCCACGGACATATGGACCGTGACATCAAAGCCTAACTTAGCACCGACAGTTCCTACGCTGATACCCAGATTTCCAGTAGTACCTACTGCAATTTTATAATTTGAAAAAAACTCTTTAAATGATTCACTTGCAAATACGGCATAGTCATCGGCATAACTGGTAAGCAAACCATGTTCTACCGCTAGATTTTCCGCATGCTTCAATACTTCATAAATAGCTCCTCTTGCTTTTATTGTTCCGGCAATTGGCAATGTATCATCACGTTTTAATAAAAAAGTACCTGGTATAGAAGAATGATAAACTGTTTCAAGGTAATCTTTCATAGCAGGGATTGATGATATAGGGGATTCAATAATTCCTTTTGATACTTCTGTTTCTGGAAAATCAATTCTTAAATAAGCTGCAAACCGATTTAAGCGTTCTTCAGCATCAGTGATATCCTCTTTTGTATAGGAAACTAACGTTGAAGCTTCTTTAAAAGGTAATTTAGCTGAGTTAATCCAAAAGATTTCTTTTAATGAAAGAATGTCTTTTAATTGGGGAATTTCTTTTTCCCATGCATCCACAGTTTTACCTGCAATACTTATACTTGTCATTATCCAACCTCTTTCTACTAGGCAATTAAACCTACTGTAATTAAACAAAGATTACCATTTTTAACGGTTAAAATCTAGAATGATTCCAATTTCTAAGGTATTTATTAGAATAGGTAGTATATAAAACTAAACGTATCATTTTTAGTTGAAAAGTTAAGTTGTCAATAAAATAACAATCACATGAGTGGCAATCTTTTTCTAGTTTACATACACTAATTACAAAATAACTTTTAAAAATTTATAAGGGAGTGAGAGTTATGGAAGAAATAGATTGGTGGAAAGAAGCTATCGTCTATCAAGTTTATCCAAGAAGTTTCAAAGATACAAATGAAGATGGTATTGGAGATCTTAAAGGGATCATTAGTCGTTTAGACTATATTCAACAATTAGGTGTTACTGCCATCTGGCTCAATCCAATTTTTACTTCACCACAAGTAGACAATGGATATGATGTATCTGATTATTATACGATTGATCCAATATTTGGAACAATTAATGATGCGGTGGAATTAATCGAAGAAGCTCATAAGCGTGATTTGAAAGTCATTTTTGATTTGGTTGTGAATCATACTTCTGATCAGCATGTCTGGTTTCAAGAAGCTTTAAAAGGACCAGAAAATCCTTATCGTAATTTCTATATTTGGGAAGATGCAAAAAAAGGGGGGCATCTTCCAAATAACTGGGTTTCTGTTTTCGGCGGATCTGTCTGGGAAAAGGAACCCGTTGGAGATCAGTATTATTTTCACTTATTTAAAAAAGAAATGCCTGATTTAAATTGGGATAATCCAGAGGTCGAAAAAGCAATTTTAGATGTAGGCAAATTTTGGCTGGACCACGGAGTAGATGGGTTCCGTTTAGATGCGTTTATTCATATGGATAAAGCAGATGACTTTTTTCAAGTAGAAATGGAAAATGGCCAAGAATTAGTATCCGCTCAAAAAATCAATGCCTTTTTACCGAATATCAAAAATTATGTTCAAAAATTGTCGATGGATCTACGTAAAGTTAAAGAAGATGTATTTATTTTAGGAGAAGCGGCTTCAGCAAATGTTGATTTAGCTTTTAAGTACACTCATCCCGAAAATGAGATGTGCAATGCTATTATTTCTTTTCTGATTTTTCCAGAAGATGAATCAATGAAAGATCCAAGATTGCCGTTTAATATGCAATCCAGTCGTTTAAATAAAAAAGCGTTTAAAGAAGTAATGACAGAATGGCAAGATAAAATGGACCCATTTGGTGGACCCGTTTTGTATTGGAATAATCATGATATGGCTAGAGTGGTTTCGCGCTTTGGCAACGTAGAACAATATAGAGATAATAGTAGTAAAACGTTGGCAACCTTAATGTACCTTCAAAAAGGAATACCATTTATATTCAATGGAGAAGAGATCGGGATGCGCAATTTGCATTACAGTGATCGTGCTCATTTTGACACACCAGGAGCTGTTCCTTTTTATGAAAAAGCCAAACAATTAGGGTACTCTGAAGAACACATCTTAAAAGAGCTAAATCACGCAGGTCGAGATGTGAGCCGAGGTGCCATGCAATGGGACAATTCAGAGTTCGCCGGATTTTCAAAAGTTGCCCCATGGAGCGGGGTAAACGTTGAAAAAAACTATAATGTGGCGGATCAAGAAAAAGACCCAAACAGCATCTTGGCGTATTACAAAAAAGTATTACATTTAAAGAAATTACCGGTCTTTACGAAAGGTACTTTTATATTGCAAGACACAAAAGATACGTTGTATGTTTATGAAAGAAACTATGAAGGTCAGCGTGCAATTGTTTGCTGTAATCTATCTGATACGGAAGAACATATACAAGAAGATGGAATCTCAGCATCTGGGTGGAAAGTCATCTTGCAAAATGAAGGCAATACAATTGATAAAGATTCCGTCACTTTTGCTCCATATGGAACTATTGTTTTTATGTATGAAGATCAAGCAACTAATGAATGAGAAGAAAAAGATTAACTTTGGGTTGAAAAGTTGTTACCGGTAACAATGCTATTCTTATTGTAAGTGCTTTCTAGATTCTGTAAGCTAATAGTTGAAAAAGGAATTTAGCGAAGTCAAAGGTGGTATGTGCTCCATGCAGAACAAATGGTGGGAAAATACAATTGTGTACCAAATTTACCCTAAAAGTTTTCAAGATACAGATGGTGATGGAATCGGAGATTTAAAAGGAATCATTCAACGATTGAATTATATCCAGTCGTTAGGAGTGAATATGATTTGGTTGAATCCCATTTTTGTTTCTCCACAAGTTGACAATGGATATGACGTTGCAAATTATTATGCTATTGATGATCACTTTGGTAACATGACGGATATGGATAATTTGATTGATGAAGCACATAAACGCGGCATAAAGGTTATGCTTGATTTTGTGTTAAATCATACATCTGATCAACATCCTTGGTTTCAAGAAGCTATAAAAGGGCCAGAAAATATATACCGAGATTATTACATTTGGCAAAAACCGATAGAACAACGAACTGTACCAAATAACTGGGGTTCATTTTTTGGCGGTTCTGTTTGGGAAAAAGAACCTAAAGGAAGCTCTTTTTACTTTCATTTATTCGCAAAAGAGATGCCCGACCTGAATTGGGAAAATCCTGAAGTACGCTTAGCAATGGCTGATTGTGCTGAATTTTGGTTAGACAAGGGAATTGACGCCTTAAGATTAGACGCGTTTATTCATGTAGACAAAGAAAATGGATTTCCAGATGTTGACACAGCTAGTAAAGACAAAATAGTATTGGCAGAAAATTATTATGCCAATTTACCAAAAGTAATTGATTATATGAAAGAGTTTAGTCAACGCATTCGAAAAAATCATCCCGATGTTTTCTTAGTCGGTGAAGCAGCATCCGCAAGTCTTGAATTAGCAGAAAAATACACTGATCCAGCAAATGAAGTGTGCGACAGCGTCATAACATTTCGATACTTTCCAGAAATAGAACAGTCAAAAGATGAACGACTTCCATTAAGTCTGCAACATGGAAAATTGGACCTCGAAAAATTCAAACAAACCATGTCCGAATGGCAAAAGGGATTAGCTGCAATTGGCGGGCCAGTTTTGTATTGGAATAATCATGATATGGCACGAGCAGTATCACGTTTTGGTGAGGTTGAACAGTATCGTGATAAGAGTAGTAAAATGTTGGCCACCTTAATGTATTTGCAAAAAGGCATTCCTTTTTTATTGAACGGCGAAGAAATTGGGATGAAAAATTTAGAGATTGAAAGCATCGAACAGTTTTCATTACCTGGAGCGGATCTTTTTTATCAAAAAGCACTTGATTTAGGGTATCCGAAAGAATTTGCCTTAGAACAGTTAAATGCCCGAAGCAAAGATGTCAGCCGTGGAGTAATGCAATGGGACGGCTCGAACTATGCTGGATTTTCAACACATCGGCCATGGAGTGGAGTGAACCTTGAAGAAAAATATACTGTAATAGATCAAGAGTCAGATCCGGACAGCGTATTGCATTACTACAGAGCAGTATTGAAATTAAAGCAGAAGGCTGTATTTATCGAAGGTGAGTTTAATTTGTTGGAAACCAATTTGGAAACCTATTGTTATGAGCGGATTTGGAAATCCAGTAAAGCAATCGTGTGTTGCAATATGTCAGAGAACAAACAAACGATTACAATTGACGAGTTAACAATACAACCCTACACAGTTGTGTTGACCAACGAAGGCAACAATCTGCAAGAAGGCCAGTTAAATTTGAGTCCATATGGCGCTGTAGTTATTTTAATGGACCTATAAAAAGTAATTTATTCAACATTAAATAAAAAAAAGAATTGAGGAAATAACGATGGAAACAGCAGCAATTTACCATAGACCAGATAGTGAATACGCGTATTTATATAAACCCGAACAGTTTCATATCCGTCTAAGAACAAAAAAGGGGGATGTGAAAAATGTTGGTTTGATTAGCGGAGATCCTTACTCTCATGGAACAGAAAAATGGTATGAAGAAAATAAACCAATGAAATTGATTTTAAGTACGGATGTCCATGATTATTGGATGATTGAAACCTACGTAAAAACAAAACGCATCGCTTATTGTTTTCATGTTGAAGGAACTGACGGTATAGAAGTCCTTTACGGAGATCGTGGTGTATTTCCGTTTACAGATCACTACTTAGAAGACGCCAATACCTTTTTTAGATTGCCTTATTTACACGAAGTCGATAGAGTAAAAACACCGGAATGGGTAAAAGAAACCGTGTGGTATCAAATTTTTCCAGAACGGTTTGCTAACGGGGACACCACGAATGATCCTGAGGGAACTTTGCCATGGGGCAGCAAAAAAAATCCTGGGCGAGATGACTTCTATGGCGGAGACTTGCAAGGTGTAATAGACCATTTGGATTATCTGGTTGATTTGGGGGTTAACGGTATTTACTTTTGCCCGTTGTTTAAAGCTAAATCGAATCACAAATACGACACAATTGATTATTATGAAATCGATCCTGATTTTGGTGATAAAGAACTGTTTAAAAAGGTCGTTCAAGAAGCACACAAACGTGGTATTCGAGTCATGCTGGATGCTGTTTTCAACCATTTAGGAATGGATTCGATGCAATGGCAAGATGTTCTTAAACATCAAGAACAGTCTCGCTATAAAGATTGGTTCCATATCAATCAATTTCCAGTCGAATCACTGGCTGACTTATCGGTTGAAGAACTCGAAAATGTTAGCGAATTAAGTTATGATACTTTTGCGTTTACAGGGCATATGCCCAAGTTAAATACAAGCAATCCAGAGGTTCAAGATTTTTTATTAGATGTGACTACGTATTGGATCAAAGAATTCGATATTGATGCTTGGCGTTTAGATGTTGCAAATGAAGTTGATCACCATTTTTGGAAGAAATTTTACCAAGCTTCGGTAGATATAAAAGAAGACTTTTATATCTTAGGGGAAATTTGGCATTCTTCGCAAAGCTGGCTTCAAGGTGATGAATTTCATGCTGTGATGAATTATGCTTACACACAAACTATTGAAAATTTCTTTATGAAAAAAGACATTACAGCGAGTAAAATGGTTGCCGGATTAAATGAACAATTAATGTTGTACCGCAATCAAACGAATGAAGTTATGTTTAATATGCTTGACTCTCATGATACTGCTCGATTATTGACTATCAGCAAAAATAACCAAGAATTAGCTAAGTCAGGATTAGCCTTTATGTTTGCACAACACGGATCGCCATGTATTTATTATGGAACTGAAATCGGTATGGACGGGTTTAATGATCCTGATTGTCGTAAATGTATGATTTGGGACGAAGAAGAACAAGACAATGATATGCTTGCTTTCACTAAAGAAATGATCGCATTTAGAAAAAACAACCAAGAATTGTTAAGTTATGGAGCAATAGAATGGTTTGACATTCGTGATGATGAAAAAGTTGTTGGAATGAAAAGAACCTATGGTGATGAAGAACTGATTTGCTACTTTAATCAAGGTGAGCAAGATTTAGAACTTACGTTAGAAAGAGCACCAGAAACCTTACTATGGAACTTAGCTTTTGTAGACAATAAATTATTATCAGTCAAAAAAAATGGCTTTGTTATTTATAAAGCATAAAAGAAAATAGAACTAGGCATGAAGCTTAGTTCTGTTTTTTTGCGTTTAAATGGTAACGTTTGCAAAAAAATGATGGAAGTAAGATAATAAAGTTAACTGAGAAGGAGGAGATTACAGTGGAGAAAAGGGTTTGGAAAAATGTACTGTTAGGTTTTGTATCGGTTAGTGCATTAGTTTTGGGTGCATGCGGCAGTGGGGAAGAGACAACTGGAACAGATTCGTCAACGGGTGGAAACGGAGGTGCTTCAACTTTAACAATAGATGTAGATCCTCGATATATTGATTATGTTAATGAAATTATTCCAGCTTTCGAAGAAGAACATAATGTAACGATTGAAATTTCTGAACGGGACATGTTCGATGGACTTGAAGCTTTACCGCTAGATGGACCTGCTGAAATTGGATCTGATATTTTGATTGCTCCGTATGATCGAGTAGGCATATTAGGTCAACAAGGTCATATAGCAGAAGTTACCTTACCTGATGATGGACGTTATGATGAATTAGATCAGAGACAAGTCACGCTTGACGAAAAAATTTATGGTGCACCTTTTGTTATTGAATCATTAGTAATGTATTACAATAAAGATTTAATTGACCAAGCACCTGAAACGTTTGAGGATTTAGAAGCATTATCAGAAGATAATCAGTATGCTTTTGAAAATGAAGAAGGCACAAATACTGCCTTCTTAGCTAACTGGACAACTCCATATCAATACATTGGTTTACTTTCTGGATATGGGGGTTATGTCTTTGGGGAAGAGGGAACGGATTCAACAGATATTGGATTGAATTCACCTGAATCCGTTGAAGGAATTACGTATATAACAGATTGGTACCAAAATGTATGGCCTCAAGGAATGCTGGATGCAACTAGTTCAGAAAACTTTATGAATGAATTATTTACTAGTGGTAAAACGGCCGCTGTAATCAATGGGCCATGGGGAGCAAGCGGCTATGATGATGCAGGTGTGAATTATGGTGTTTCAACCATCCCGACATTACCAAATGGAGAAGAGTATGAACCTTTCGCAGGGGGTGTAGCTTGGGTAGCTAGCAAATATTCGAAAAATCCTGAATTAGCCCAAGAGTGGTTGGACTATGTCACGAATGCAGAAAATAGTGAAACGTTGTATGAGCTGACTTCAGAAATTCCAGCTAATCAAGAAGCTAGAACCGTTGTCAGTGAATCAGGCAATGAGTTAACAAAAGCGGTCATTGAACAATTTAATACGGCCGTACCAATGCCAAATATCCCTGAAATGAGCGAAGTATGGACCGGTGCTGAAACAATGATCTTTGATGCTGCTTCTGGAAATAAATCTCCACAACAAGCTGCAGATGATGCGGTTCAATTAATCGAAGAGAATATTGCACAGAAATACCAAGACTAAATGATAAAAGACAATACTGTTTTTAGAGCAACCGCTCTTTGGACAGTATTGTCTTATTTTTTGATGATAAGAACACACAATTGAATTCCTGTTACCGGTAACATAGAGAAAACGTTTGCAGAAAGCGTTCTGATAACTGATAATAAGAATGTAATCAAAAATAACTCATATTTGAGGGGGATATACAAAGATGAAAAAGACAGGTTGGAAAAAATATGTTTTAGGTTTAGTATCTGCTAGTGCATTAGTGCTTGCAGCATGTGGGAGTGGGGAAGAAGCAACAGAAACAAGTTCGTCAACCGGAGGAGAAGCTGCAGGAGGAGATTCAACGCTACAAATTTCGGTCGACCAAGGGTATGTAGATTATGTTGAAGATATTAAAGGTGCTTTTGAAGAAGAACATGGAGTTACCATTGAAGTAACGGAACGCGATATGTTTGAACAATTGGAAGCGTTACCTCTTGATGGTCCATCTGGAAATGCACCAGATATTATGATGTCTGCTTATGATCGTATGGGATCGTTAGGACAACAAGGACATATCGCAGAAGTAACTTTAGAAAATGACGATCAATACGATGATACAGATAGAGCTCAAGTTACATTAGACGGAAAAATTTATGGTGCACCTTCTGTAATTGAAACATTGGTATTATATTACAATACAGATCT
This sequence comes from Carnobacterium sp., assembly GCF_040274425.1. Classification (NCBI taxonomy): domain Bacteria; kingdom Bacillati; phylum Bacillota; class Bacilli; order Lactobacillales; family Carnobacteriaceae; genus Carnobacterium; species Carnobacterium sp. Next base: position 9,205 of record NZ_JBEMBC010000004.1, on the reverse strand, counting down.
ATTGGATGAAGCACCTCAAACTTTTGCAGATCTAGAAGCGTTATCAGAAGACGATCAATTTGCTTTTGATGGAGAAGAAGGAAAAAATACAGGATTTTTAGCTAAATGGACAGACTTTTACTTTACCTATGGTTTAGTTGCTGGTTATGGCGGATATGTTTTTGGTGAAGATGGAACAGATCCAACAGACATCGGACTAAACAATGAAGGTGCTGTTGAAGCTATCGAATATGCTACTGACTGGTTCCAAAATACATGGCCACAAGGTATGCAAGATGTAACAAGTTCTGATGCTTTTATTACAGATCAATACTTAAGCGGTAAAGTTGGCGCATTTATTGGTGGACCTTGGCAAGCAGCTAGCTTAAAAGATGCTGGTGTTAACTATGGTGTTTCTACTATCCCAGCATTAAACAATGATGAAGCTTATGAAGCATTTGGAGGCGGAAAAGGTTGGGTTGTCAGCAACTATTCTGAAAACAAAGATGTTGCTCAAGAATGGTTAGACTATGTGACAAATACTGAAAACCAAAACAAATTCTATGATGCAACAAATGAAGTACCTGCAAATCAAGAATCACGTGTTTACGCTACAGGGAAAAATGATGAATTAACAACAGCCGTAATCAACCAATACAAAGATGCACAACCAATGCCAAACATTCCTGAAATGGCTGAAGTTTGGACAGGTGCTGAAAACATGTTGTTTGATGCAGCTTCAGGAAACAAAACACCTCAAGAGTCAGCTGATGATTCTGCTAAATTAATCAAAGAATCGATCGAACAAAAATACACAAATTAAATTATAACTAAAATTGAACAGGTTTCGGCAGAGGATGCAATTGTTCTCTGCCGAAAAATGTTAAAAGAAAAAGGAGGAGTTTAAAATGTCTTCTCAGACAAAACCTCAAAATGGAAAAAACGAAAAAAAAGCAATGTTGTACTCAATAATACCAGGTTTAGGACAGCTTTATAACGGGCAACGATTTAAAGGAATTGTATTTTTAGCTATTTTTGTCGCATTTATTGTCGAGATGATCGTTTTTGGTATTGATGCATTTAACGGACTTATTACTTTAGGAAGCACTCCAATGGAAGATCATTCATTATTTATTATGATAGAAGGAACACTTCAACTCATCATAACCATTATCTTCTTAGCCTTCTACGCATTAAATATCTATGATGCTAAACGAGTAGCTAACATTTGGAATAAAGGACAAAAAGTTAATATGACAGCTAAAGAAGTCATGTGGAATGTCTATAATGCAGGTTTCCCTTACTTATTGATCGTACCTGCTTACTTAATGATGGCCTTTACCATTATCTTCCCCGTATTGGTTACATTATTTATGGCATTTACAAACTACGATTTTTATCATATTCCACCAGCATCTTTGATTGACTGGATCGGTTTAAAAAACTTCGTAAATATTTTCTTCTTAAGTACCTATAGGGATGCTTTTACGTCTGTTTTCAGTTGGACGATCATTTGGACATTCAGTGCGACAACCTTACAAATTGTTGTCGGAATTTTCACAGCAGTTATAGCCAATCAATCCTTTATTAAAGGGAAACGATTCTTTGGTGTTATCTTCTTACTCCCTTGGGCAGTACCTGCTTTTATCACGATTTTATCTTTTTCAAACATTTTTAACGATAGTATCGGAGCAATCAATACTCAAGTTATTCCATTAATAAACAATTTACCCTTCGTAGAAATAGGGAGAATCGCTTGGAAAACCAATGCATTTTGGTCTAAGACGGCTATTATCATGATTCAAGGTTGGTTAGGATTCCCGTATATTTACGTTATGACAACGAGTATATTACAATCTATCCCAGAAGACTTATATGAAGCTGCAAAAATTGATGGAGCTAGCGCTTTTCAGCGTTTTAGAGAAATTACAATGCCAATGGTCTTCATGGTAGCTGCTCCAACTTTTATTACACAATATACAGGAAACTTCAATAACTTTTCAATGATCTATCTCTTTAATAATGGTGGACCAGGAAGTGTTGGTGGTGGTGCAGGTGCTACGGATATTTTGATATCGTGGATTTATAAATTAACGACCGGAACTTCACCGCAATATTCAATGGCTGCTGCAATCACCTTGATCATCTCAGCTTTGGTTATCACTGTTTCCTTGTTAGTCTTCAAGAAAACAAATGCATTTAATATGGAGGATGCATAATATGGAAAAATTATTTAAATCTCAAAAGACTTCTCGTTTCCTTAGTCAGTTTTTCACTTATGTCTATATGATTGCTTTGGCGATCATTATCATCTATCCATTACTGATTACAGCTAGTTCAGCATTTAAATCTGGTAATATAACGGCGTTCTCGTTAGATTTAAATTCAGAATGGACTTTATCTAACTTCACGCGCTTATTCCAAGATACGCTGTACGGTACATGGTATAAAAATACTTTGATGGTAGCCGTGTCCACTATGGTCATTCAAGTAGCATTGGTTACGATTGCTGGATATGCCTATAGCCGTTACAACTTTTTGGGACGAAAAAAAAGTTTGATGTTTTTCCTTGTTATTCAGATGGTTCCAACAATGGCTGCTTTGACTGCCTTTTATGTTATGGCATTACTGTTAGGAGCATTGGATCAATTTTGGTTCTTGACCATGTTATACATTGGTGGAGGAATCCCGATGAATACATGGTTAATGAAAGGATATTTTGATACAGTTCCAAAAGATTTGGACGAGTCAGCTAAACTAGACGGAGCAGGACACTTTAGAATTTTTTGGCAAATCGTACTTCCACTTGTACGGCCCATGATTGCTGTGCAAGCACTTTGGGCATTTATGACGCCATTTGGGGATTACATGCTTGCTAGATTTTTACTAAGAAGTCCAGAAAAAATTACAGTCGCAGTAGGATTGCAAACGTTTATTAGCAATCCACAAGATCAAAAAGTGGCTTTATTCGCAGCTGGTGCGATTTTGATTGCCGTTCCAATATCTGTATTGTTCTTCTTACTGCAAAAGAATTTTGTTTCTGGTCTGACTACCGGAGGAACAAAAGGATAATCATTTCAACATATAAACTTTAAAAAGAAAAGAAGTGAAGCAATGAAAACTGATGCATTCCCGTTAAATTATTTTAAAAGTATATGGTCCCCTAAAAAAGTATTTAAAAACCGTCATCAACTAAACTGGTTTCAAATTTTTATTGTGTTGCTTTTTGTTAATAGTTTATTGATGATCCCAGTATCGTTAAATTATATGAAAATGGATACTTTTCCAGTTGAAGGAACGTTACCTGGTTCGTTTGGTTTAATAGATGAAGCAGTCGTTTTAAAACTACAAGAAGGCCAATATAAGAATGGAACGTTAACCTTACCAGAATCATTTATGTTTTCATCTGAAAATGGCACGGTTAGTGGCTTGTTGACAGAAAATGCGATGACAGAAGTACTAATGTCTGAAAATGCACTGATTTTTCAAGAAAATGAGTTCCTGATTAAAGAAGGCAGTCAGGATGTCTCGACTATTCCTTATACAAAAGATTTTGATTTATCAAAAGTTACGAATGGTGATGAATTAAAAGATGCTCTTTCGCGACAATGGTTTATTAAAAACAAAGGATATACTGTAGCAACGTTAATGTTTTTAGTATTCACCATTACATTGATCAGCACATTTTTTCTAACGTTTGGTTCAGCTATCTTTTTGTATTTGACAAGAAAAAGTCAATTTTCTTCTATCAAAACCTATAAAGAATCGGTCAATCTTTTAATTAATTGTATAGGCTTGCCGTCATTCATAGGGTTGTTGATCGGGTTGATTCAATTTGACATTATTATTCTGCTAATGATTCAATCGGTAGGATTAGTGATCATGCTTCTGTTTGTTTTTTACCAAACAAAATTTAATGATGCAACGAATGAGAAAAACCTAAAAAAGCATTTGGGGGTAAAAGTACATGATTAAGCGTTTATTTGATATTGACCCATGGAGAGTAAAGTCAACAAAATTGGATAGAACAGATAAAAGACTACAAGAAAGTTTAACATCCATCGGAAATGGGTACATGGGGATGCGTGGAAACTTTGAAGAAGGATATTCAGGTGATTCTCATTTAGGAACGTATCTTGCAGGTGTCTGGTTTCCGGATAAAACAAGAGTCGGCTGGTGGAAAAACGGCTACCCAGAGTATTTTGGAAAAGTGATCAATGCCACAAATTTCATTCCTGTTGAGTTAATGGTAAACGACCGCAAAGTTGATTTGGCAATCGATGAAGTAAAAGACTATGAAATCGATTTAGACATGAAAAAAGGTATTTTGTATCGTTCATATACATGGGTTCAAGGAGAAAAAGAAATCCGTTTCACCTTTAAACGATTTGTGAGTGCTGCGACTAAAGAATTAGCAGTTGTTGAAGTTACAGCTGAAGTTTTAAAAAGCGATGCATCAATCACTTTTATACCGAAAATGGACGGCAATGTTACAAATGAAGACAGCAACTATGAAGAAAATTTCTGGTTGGAACTGAAACGCGTTTCAGGTGAAAAGAGCAGTCTAACCACTAAAACGATTGAAAATCCTTTTGGGATAGAACAATTCACTGTAACCACCATGATGGAAAGTAAAGCAGAAAATTATGAAAAAAGAGAATTTTCTGAAGGATTTATGCAAGTGGAAGAAAAAATTACTTATAAACTAACTGCTGGTGAAAAAGCTAAGGTGACTAAATTTGTCAGTGTGCTGACAAGTCGTGATGTAAAACCTGAAAACCAAGAGGATCTAGCTGCAGAAATATTGGATCAAGCCATCGCATTAGGTGCAGATGCAGTAGAAGCGCAACATATAGCAATCTGGGAAGAACGTTGGCATAAAGCCGATGTTGTGATTGAAGGAGATGCTGAAAGTCAGCAAGGCATTCGATTTAGTATATTCCAATTGTTTTCTACTTATTATGGTGAAGATAACCGTTTGAATATTGGGCCAAAAGGATTCACGGGCGAAAAATATGGCGGAGCTACTTATTGGGATACGGAAGCCTTTATTTTGCCTATGTATCTATCCGTAGCTGATGAAACGGTCTCAGAACAATTGCTCACTTATCGACACAATCAACTTCCAGGTGCATTCCATAATGCTAAACAACAAGGCTTGCAAGGAGCTTTGTATCCAATGGTGACATTTAATGGCATCGAAAGTCATAATGAATGGGAAATTACCTTTGAAGAAATCCATCGAAACAGCACGATTGCGTATGCTATCTATAATTACACGAATTATACTGGTGATGAAACTTTCTTAACAACCAAAGGGATTGAGATGTTGGTTGCTATCTCACGTTTCTGGGCTGACCGTGTGCATTACTCTAAACGGAATAACCACTACATGATTCATGGCGTTACAGGTCCAAACGAATATGAAAACAATATTAATAATAATTGGTACACAAATACGATGACTGCTTGGACGTTACGCTATACATTAGAAAGTCTAAAAAAGGTTTCTCCAATTGTAGCAAATGAATTGCATCTAAAGGATGAAGAAACGTCTAAATGGGAGGACATCGTCCAAAAAATGTATTACCCTCATGATGATGAATTAAATGTTTTCGTGCAACATGATACATTTTTAGACAAAGATTTGCTTACAACCAATGATTTGAACCCAACTGAAAGACCGATCAATCAACATTGGTCTTGGGACAAAATTTTACGTTCTTGTTTTATCAAACAAGCGGATGTCTTGCAAGGTATTTATTATTTGAACGATGAATTTACGTTAGAAGAAAAAGAAGCCAACTTTAATTTCTATGAGCCAATGACGGTTCATGAGTCTTCACTTTCTGCATCCGTCCATGCTATTTTAGCAGCAGAACTGGGCAAAAATGAAAAAGCAGTTGAATTGTATGCACGTACGGCTCGTTTAGATTTAGACAACTACAACAATGATACTGAAGATGGTTTGCACATTACTTCTATGAGTGGCGGATGGTTGGCTATTGTTCAAGGATTTGCCGGTATGCGTACATTCAATGATAAATTGATTTTTAAACCTTTTTGTCCTGAAAACTGGACAGAATATAACTTCAAGATCAAGTACCGCGGACGTTTACTTCATATCTCGGTGACACAAGAAACCGTGAGTGTGCGTTTAGAAGAAGGCGAACCGCTTGACCTTACTTTATATGATCAAGAAATGGTGTTGTCAGATGTAGTAGAGAGTCCGATTCAGTTTTTACAGACAATTAAATGATAAAATGTTGAATTTCAAAAGCGATCAGTAGAAAGCTATCAAATCGATACATTCATTTGATAGCTTTTACTATTGGTAAAAAGGAGCAGTTAGCAAATGATTAAAGGATTTATTTTTGATTTAGACGGTGTTTTGACAGATACAGCTGAGTACCATTACCAATCTTGGAAAAGAATGGCAAATAAATTAGGGATTCCGCTTGATCGTGAAATGAATGAGCAATTAAAAGGGATCAGTCGAATGGATTCTCTTGAGCGTATCTTAGCGTTAGGCAATCAAACCGAAAAGTATTCTGTTGAAGAAAAAGAACGTTTAGCAGATGAAAAAAACGAAGATTACAAAAAGCTGATATTAAGTGTCACACCTAATGATTTATTGCCAGGAATAGCTGATTTATTAGCAGATCTGAAAGAAGAAGGCATTCAATTAGCTTTGGCATCTGCCAGTAAAAATGGACCAATCATAATGGAGAAGCTTGGTATTGCAGATTTTTTTGATATAGTAGTTGATCCTGCATCCTTAGCTAACGGAAAACCGGATCCAGAAATTTTTATTAAAGGTGCAGAACAATTAAGGTTAAAACCAGAAGAATGTATAGGTGTGGAAGACGCTCAAGCTGGTATTGAAGCGATCAATGCAGCCGGGATTTTTTCTGTAGGTGTAGGCACAAAGGATATGATGGTAAACGCTGATTATGCTGTGTCAGATACAAGTGAGTTAAAATTAAGCGACATTTTAAATAGAGCAACCAATTAAGGAGTGATCAATAGTGGAAAAAAAATGGTGGCATAGTTCTGTTGTTTATCAAATATATCCCAGAAGTTTTCAAGATAGCAATGGAGACGGTATAGGTGATATTCAAGGTATCATTCGCCGATTAAATTATTTAGCTGATTTAGGTATTGATGCAATCTGGTTAAGTCCAGTCTATCAATCCCCTAATGACGATAACGGATACGACATTAGCGATTATCAAGCAATTTCTCCAGAATTTGGAACAATGGATGACATGGATGAGCTCATTCAAAAGGCCAATGAATTCGGAATTCGGATTGTTATGGATCTAGTTGTCAATCATACCTCTGATGAGCATTCTTGGTTTATAGAATCACGAAAAAATAAAGACAATGATTATCGAGACTATTACATTTGGCGGGATGGACAACCCAATGATATGCTTCCTAATGAGTTAACGTCCATCTTCAGTGGATCTGCATGGGAGTTGGATAAACAAACCAATCAATATTATTTGCATCTATATAGTAAGAAACAACCAGATTTAAATTGGGAAAATCCAAAAGTTCGCAATGAAATTTGGCAAATGATGAACTTTTGGCTGGATAAGGGAATCGGTGGATTTCGAATGGATGTCATCGATCTAATTGGAAAAATCCCAGATGAGCTCATTACTGGTAATGGTCCGATGTTGCATACGTATCTTCAAGAAATGCATCAAAAAACATTTGGCAAGCTAGATGTTTTAACAGTAGGGGAGACTTGGGGAGTAACGACGGAAGATGCAAAATTATATTCTGCACCTGATCGAAATGAATTATCAATGGTCTTCCAATTTGAACATATTGGCTTAGATGAACAACCTGGTAAACCCAAATGGGATACTAGACCTTTGGACTTTATTAAATTAAAACAAGTTTTTACAAAGTGGCAACTAGCTTTGGATGGAGATGGTTGGAACAGTTTGTTTTGGAACAATCATGATATTCCACGCATCGTATCTAGTTGGGGCAATGATTCTCCGCAATATCGTGTCGTTTCCGCCAAGATGTTTGCGACGTTCTTACATTTTCTAAAAGGAACGCCATACATCTACCAAGGTGAAGAAATAGGTTTAACGAATACGCCAATCTCTTCTATAGAAGAAGTTAACGATATAGAAAGTATTAATATGTATAATGAAAGACTGCAGCAAGGTTACGATAAGGAAGAGATCATTCGCGCTATTAATAAAAAAGGGCGAGATAATGCTAGGCGTCCGATTCCGTGGGATGAGTCTTTAAATGGAGGATTTAGCACTGAGACTCCCTGGTTGGCACTCAATCCTAACTATCAAGACTTGAATGTCAAAAAAGATCAACAAGACGAAGAATCCATTTTTAGCTATTATAAAAAGTTAATTCGTTTAAGAAAAGAACACGAACTAATTGTATGGGGCGATTATAAAGAATTATTGCCAAATGATCCCCAACTTTTTGTTTATGAAAGAAGTTACCAAGGTGAAACATGGCTAATGATTATTAATTTTTATGAAAAATCGACTATGTATAAAGATGATGATCGAAAAGTTGAGACCATCGTAATTAGTAATTATATAGATAGTAGTAAAAAGATAGATAAGTTAGAATTACGACCATTTGAATCGATTGTTTATAAGTTGAAAAAAAGTCTCTAACACAACTAAAATAAAAAGCGAACAAAAATCTTTTTTTATTTACAATAGTTCCGATGTGAAAAGAGTTTTGAATATATATACGTCTTTTTATGAATTGTAAATAAAGAAATGTTCGCTTTTATGTTTTTTTTGTAAAAAATGTAAACTTTATGGTTGACCATCTGGGATAGACTTGTTATAGTAATTGATGTTGCAAGTAGTTTAAGACTAGCAATAACGATAAAAACATTCTTAAATAAATCAATATTTCATTTGACAGTTAGCTGCAGACTGTGGTAATCTATTAAATGTCGCTAAGCTAAATAGGAAAAACGTTTTTGGATAATTATTCAAAAATAAAATAAAAAAGCTTGACGTATCAAAAAAACTATTGTATTATTTAGAAGTTGTCAGAAACGAGACAACACACTTTAGACCTTTGAAAACTAAACAAAGTAAGACGAACCAAATGTGAGGGTGACTCAGCAGTGCTGAGTCAACAGTAACAAAATTAGTGAATAATTATTCGCTAGCAATCAATATGAGCTTCAAGCATCATTTTATATGAGAGTTTGATC